>CALGBV010000033.1 GCA_937884015.1 uncultured Bacteroidales bacterium | reverse complement strand
GATCTTGTGGGCTACGGGACCGATGGTCTTCCATTCTTCCTGCAATTTCTTCAGTTGTTCGGAAGCTTTCTTCCATTCCGTCGATTCCATGAGTCCTTCAGCCTCAATGCAGATTTGGGTCTTGCGTTCGAGGTTTTCGGTCTGTTGGTCTTTCAAGGTTGAGAAATATTCCTTTTTCTTGGCGAAGAAACTGTCCATTGCGGCCTTGAAGCGAGCCCAGACTTCTTCGTTTTCTTTCTTGGCGGCTGGACCAACGGTCTTCCAAACTTGGAACAGTTCTGTCAATTCGGTTGACTTCTTCTGCCAAGCGTTGATGCTGTTGTATTCACCGTTCACGATTTCCTCAGCTTTTTCGCAAAGGGCGGTCTTGGTCTGGAAATTGCCATTTTGTTCCTCGGCAATCTTTGCGAAGTGTTCCCTGCGGATTTGGTTTATCTTGTCGGTGGCAGCCTTGAAGCGTTCCCAGATTTCGTCTTTCTTTTCCTGTGGCACCGGACCGACTTCCTTCCACTGTTCGTGCAGTTTCTGCAGTTCCTGGAATGCTTTTGTCAACGATTTCTCGTTTAGAAGTTCTTCAGCCTTTTCGCAAAGTTCAACTTTCAAATCGAGGTTCTTCTTCATGTCAAGATCGCGCAACTCACGTCCGATTCTTACCTTATCAAAGAACTGTTCGACGAGGAAATGATATGTATTCCAAAGATTTGCATTCTCAGTTGCCGGCACCTGACCGATTTCCTTCCAACGGTCTTGCAGAGCGCGGAATTCATCATAAGTCTTCTTCAGCGATTCGTCGGAAGCAATCATTTGCTTGAGGTCTTCAAGCAGAGCTTGTTTCTTGGCGAGGTTTTCAAGTTTCTGAGCCTCGAGAAGTTCGTTCTGATGGGCTTTGTTTGACTTATAAATGCCAAAAGCCTCATTGAAACGATTCTCAACAGGATCTTCAGCATGACGGAAAGCCTCCATTTCGCCACCGCCCTGAAGGAACTGCTCGATTTCGCGGTCCAGGTCTTCCTTGTTCAACTTATTAAAATGAATTCTGATGGCTGCGACTTTATCCTTAATCTTCGCCAAATCCACTTCCTTGACGGTTTCTTCCAGCATTTCAACGAGTTGCTCTTTGGTCAAGCCTTCAAGGTTGAAATCCGTTTCAAGAGCGGCTTCATCTTCTTCGGCTTCAGTCATTTCGAGCATTGGAAGTTCTTCTTCCTGACTGACTAAAGTTGAAACCTTCACATCGACCTGTCCGGGCAAGATGCTGGATTGGATTAATTCGACGATTTTTTCTTTTTCGTTACCATCAATGGCGTTTTTCAGTTCATTCTCAACATTCTGATTCTGAATGTTTTGATTCAATTGTTCATTGTTTTCCATATCAATTCATTTTGTGTTATCAGGGATAAATCCCGATATAAGTTGTTCAATTAAGCGCGCAAATATAAGAAGTTTTATGAAGCGACAAAATAAATTCCGCCGATTATGTCAAAATTCCATCAGTGCCACGATTTCTTCAGCTTACACCATCTTCTTAGCTTCTTCCAGAATCATGTTGGCGAAACGCTCGGCTTCTGCTTCGGTCTTGCCTTCGGAATAGATGCGGATGATAGGTTCGGTGTTCGATTTACGGAGGTGTACCCAGCCTTCTTCGAAGTCAATCTTCACGCCATCGATGGTGGTGACTTTCTCGTTCTTGTATTTCTCAGCGAACTTGGCAAGGATGCCATCGACATCAGTTGTCGGGGTAAGCTGAATCTTATTCTTCGACATCACATAGACCGGATACGTCTTTTTCAGTTCGGAACATTTCACCTTCTTTTCGGCTAATTGCGTGAGGAACAGTGCCGTACCGACCAGGGCATCGCGGCCATAGTGGATTTCAGGATAAATGACGCCTCCATTGCCTTCGCCACCGATGACAGCACCGACTTCCTTCATTTTCTCAACCACGTTCACCTCTCCCACTGCCGCTGCATAGTATTCGCAGCCGTGGTTGTGGGTCACGTCGCGCAAGGCGCGTGTCGATGAAAGGTTGGAGACCGTTGTGCCAGGCGTGTGTTTCAGAATGAAATCAGCAACGGAAACGAGTGTGTATTCTTCGCCAAACAATTCGCCATCCTCCTTGACGAAAACAAGACGGTCGACATCAGGGTCGACGACGACTCCGAAATCGCAGCCTTGTTCCTTGACGAAACGGCAGATGTCGGTTAGGTTTTGTGCCAAAGGTTCCGGCGTATGGGCAAAGTTACCAGTCGGCTCGCAGTTGAGTTCAAGCACTTCCTTCACGCCCAAGGCACGCAACATCTTAGGAATTGCAATGCCACCCGTCGAATTGACGGCATCGACAGCGACCTTGAAATTAGCCTTGGCAATCACGTCCTTGTTGACCAAAGGCAGCTGGCAAACCATTTCAACATGCTTGTCCATCCAACCATCAACCTGCTGATATGTGCCGATTTTGCCGATTTCAACGAAATCGAAATCATCTTTGGCGGCCACATCCAATAGCCATGCGCCTTCGGCGGCAGAAATGAATTCACCTTTGTTGTTCAACAGTTTAAGTGCATTCCATTGAGCCGGATTGTGACTTGCCGTAAGGATGATGCCAGCATCGGCTTTCAGGCCTGTAACGGCGATTTCCGTAGTTGGTGTGGTGCTCAGGCCGATGTCCAAGACATCAGCGCCCATAGCTTGCAAGGTGCCGCACACGATTTGATTGACAAAGAAACCCGACATGCGGGCATCGCGACCAACAACGACTTTCGGACGCTCCACGCCACCATGTTGAATGAACTTTACGAAAGCTGCGGTGAATTTCACCATGTCGATAGGTGTCAGGTTGTCGCCTGGTTGTCCGCCTATCGTTCCACGAATACCAGAAATTGATTTGATAAGTGTCATATTTTGTGTATTTTATAATTGTTCATTTTTTTGCTTCTGGCATTTGGTTCTTGGCTTCTGGCTCAATTATCAATAATCATAGATTTTTTCCCATTGTTTAAACGTGCCAGTAGCCAACTGCCAAAGGTCATGGCCTACTTAACATTGAAATCCAAAATCACAGGATAATGATCCGAAGCCTTGAAACGCAAACGCTTGTATTTCACTGGCGTGACATCGTTATTACCCCAAATATAATCTATTCTCAACAAAGGCAGACGCCCACCGTAAGTCGGCTTGATGCCCTGTCCCACTTTCACGAAACTATCCGAAAAACCTGCATTTTGCATTTGCTGGTAAGTGAACGAAAGCGGTGCATCGTTGAAATCGCCGCACATGATAACCGGGCCATCGACATGCGGCATGGTTTCCAAGACCTCTTTCAGTTCGGCACTGCGGCGCTCGAAGGCAAATTTCAGTTTGCGGAACACCGATTTTCCAATCTCTTCAAGGTTTTCCTGCGATTTTGTCGACTCCATCAGCACATCAATTTCATCGTCGGTAATGCTATATGAAAGCAGATGCAAATTGGCAACATAGAACGTTCCTTTCTCGCCCGCATCGACTTTCACCATAATGCCGTATGTGTTTTCTTTTCCAAATCCCGACTCTTCATCAACTTTCGTCAATGGATATTTCGAGAAGACAACATTACCGCCATAATTCCTTTTCAAATTGTAATAAACATACTGAAAACCAGCCGATTTTGCGAACTGCTCAATGCATTTCGGACGCGTCACACCTTTCTGATAGGATGCAAATTCCTGACAACACAACACATCAGGATTCTGGTCAATTACCTTTTCAACAACGGCTTGAGCAAAATCTTCGCTTGACGTCTTTTCATCGACATGATGGAAATTGTGCACATTATAAGTCATCACGCGGAAATCGCCCATGTCAGCGGTTTTCTTGCCAAAAGAATAGGATTTCATGAAACCCGGAATGGAGACAAGAAGTGCCAGCACCGTAATCCAAACGACACGGGAACGCATCATAAGCAATGCAAAGAAAACCAGCAGATTGAAGATGAGAATCTCCCAAAAAGCCAAACCGAAAAACGAGGTCCACACGAAATGCTGTGGGTCGAAATACGGATTCAACATGCTCAAGGCCATGGCAAACAAACCGATGAGCGCCAACAGGCCTAAGCCTGCGACTATCAGACTTCCGAAAAAGCCTCTCCTTCTGCCATTTTTTTTATCGTTATACATGATATTTTCTATCGACTGTTCTTAAACAAAAAATCCTTTTCGTCCTGCGTGAGACTTGTGTAGCCGTTTTTGGCAATCTTATCCAAAATGGCATCCACATCACGTTCTTTTTCAGCTTGCTGCTGATTGTATTGTTCATCGGAAACAGGACGTTTAGGTTCATCTTTAACGGTTTTATACCGCGTATATTTCATTCCGTTGCGTTTCGGCAAACGGAAAATCTTTCCAAAATCGAAATCCTTGCGCATCAGAAAACCATAAAGGAAGCCATACAAGGCACCACCCAAATGTGCAATGTGTCCGCCAGGATTTTCTGCACTGATACTCAGCAAGTCAATGACAACGAAAATAATGGCTAACCATTTGAATTTCAGTCTTCCGAAAAGCAAAAGATTTAATTCGTAGTCCGGTTTATAGGATGCGGCAGCAACCAAAATTGCGAGCACTGACGCCGATGCTCCCATCACGAATGCGCTTTGCTTGACATCCTCAAAGACAGGGAAAATGTTGTAGGCTAGTACGAAAAACAGCGCTCCGAACAAACCGCCGATGACGTATGTCCAAATCAGTTTTTTATTGGAAAGGAAGCGCACGAAAATCATGCCGCCGAAATAGAGCATCCACACGTTGAAAAACAGATGCCAGAAACGCTCGTGCAGAAACATGTATGTGATTGCTGTCCAAGGCTTTGTAACCAAGACTTGAAGACTTGAAGGCAATGCCATGAAACGCACCAAAATGTTGACACTTTCCGACTTAAAGAGCCAAGCCACCACATTGACCATAGCCACCATAATCCAAATGCCGACATTGGCAATCAGCAAGTAATTCAATGCCGATTTTTGCGAAAAAAACGACTTCATCGTATCGCCGAAATTCGGACGGTTGTAGCCATATCCCCTATTGCCAAACATCGGATTCATGAGTAGAGGTTCCCTTTCTTTTTCCAATGGAGAATCAAAATCAGGCCGAACAACATACCGCCCAAATGCGCAAAGTGAGCAATATTGCCACCGCCAAAGAAACCGCTGGCTAATTCAATGATGGCATAGCCGATGACAAACCACTTGGCTTTCAGCGGAATGAAGAAATAAAGGTAAATCATGGCATTCGGGAACATCATGCCGAAAGCTAAAAGCAATCCGTAAATGGCACCCGAAGCACCGACCGTGGTCATCAAGTTGAGGTATTGCGCCATGGGGATGATATTGCCACCGCCTAAATTAACACTGTCGTAATTAGCTAACTGACTGGCATACTGAATATATTGCACCAATTCCTGGCACAAACCAGCACCAATGCCACATATCATGTAGAAAAGCAGGAATCGCTGCGAACCCCACATGTTTTCGAGCGTATTGCCAAACATCCACAAAGCGAACATGTTGAAAAACAGGTGTTCAAAGTTGCCGTGCATGAACATGTAAGTGATGATTTGGTAAGGCTTGAAATCGGAGGCCATGAAAAAATGCAGTCCCAGAATGCTGTTCAAATCGATGTTGAAACGATTCAGGGTGAAAGTTGCCAAAAACATCAGTACGTTGATAATCAGCAGATTCTTAACGACTGTTGGCAGAATGGAAAATCCCGTTGGACTAAATTGTTGACTCATTTATTGTTGAACTGTTGGGTGTTTATTTGTTGACTATTTGACTATTCGACTTGTGGACTATTAGACTGTTAGACAATTTGACATTTATACTTTTGAACAATTCTGAACTTCTTTCCTTTAATTGAAACGCGACATAAGTTCATCGTTTGTAAGAATATAATACGTTTTTTTGCCATTGTGTGCCACTTCGGCCACATTGCAGGCAAACAACTGATCCACAAGGTGCTGCATCTCGATTTCCGACAATGGCGTTTGCGGTTTCATAGAGAGTTGCGTTGCCATGGTCTTTGCCAGATTCAGTTTTCTATCCAATTGTAAATCAGTGCGGTTTATCTTATAATTCTCTAATATTTTCTCCAAAAGAGTCACGGCATCCGTTCCCGATGAATCGGCTGGTGTTCCGTTGATCATAAAGGTCGTCGGATTGGCCTGTTCCAGACGGAATCCCAGGTTTTCCAAATCGGGCATCAGTTCCTTTAACAACGAAGCGTCGTTTAAGTTCAGACTGACAGGCTGCGGAAACAGTTCCTGCTGCGAAATACCGCCGCTGTTTTCCAACTGTTTCTGGAATTTCTCAAACAGGATGCGCATGTGCGCCAAATGCTGGTCGACAACCAAAACGCCCGATTTCACGGTAGTCATTATATACGACTGATTGACTTGCACATAGTGATTTTTACTCGGGGTTTCCTGCTGCGGCTGTTCTTCCATTTGGTCGACCCTATCGCCGTAAAGCAAACGCCAATCGCCCGTATTGCTGGGTCTTTCGGGATGGAAAGAACTGCCTTGGAACGATGGACGCGAATTACCGCTAACAGGCTGATTGAAAGGATTATAGATTTCGTCAATGGAAATGGATGGTTGCACGATGGAACGTCCCGATTTCACCACCTCGCCGAAATCGATGTCGGGATTGGGCGATTCCTCAAAATCAATCATCGGGGAAAGGTTGTGCTGCCCTATGGCTTTGCGTACCGCCGCATGCAAAATGGCATACACCAGCTTGACATCCAAGAAGTTGACTTCCGTTTTTGTCGGATGAATGTTGATGTCGATGTCGGCCGGATCAACCTCGATATTGAGGAAATAGCCTGGAAAACTGTCCTTTGGAATCATTTCCATATAGGCGTTTTCGATGGCGTGATGCAGATAAGGATGCTTGATGAAACGGTTGTTGACGAAGAAATACTGCTCGCCGCGCGTCTTGCGGGCAAATTCCGCCTTGACGATGTAGCCGTTGATGCGCACACGCTCAGTCTCTTGATTGACAGGTAGCAACTTTTCCTCATAATTATTGCCAAACAAGCCCATGATGCGTTGTTTCAGGTTGCCGGCATAAAGATGGTAGATTTCCTTGCCGTCGCTGTTGAGCGTGAAGGCGATTTGAGGATTCATTAAGGTCACGCGGGTAAACTCTTCAACGATGTGGCGCATTTCCGCCGCCGTGGATTTCAAGAAGTTACGCCTTGCCGGAACGTTGAAAAACAGGTTCTTAATGGTGAAAGTCGTGCCGACCGACATCGGAATCAAGGTCTGTTCCTTGATGATTGAACCTTCGTTGATGATTTTCGTGCCGACTTCATCTTCCTTGCGGCGTGTCTTCAACTCCACTTGTGCGATGGCCGCTATGCTTGCCAAAGCCTCGCCACGGAAGCCCATGGTGCGGATGGAAAACAAATCCTCAGCCTTGCTGATTTTCGAGGTCGCGTGACGCTCGAAACACAATCGCGCATCGGTCTCCGACATGCCGCAGCCGTTGTCGATGACCATAATCAGCGATTTGCCGGCATCTTTCACAATCAAGTCGATTTGCGTTGCGCCAGCGTCCAAGGCGTTCTCCATCAGCTCTTTGACAGCCGATGCAGGACGCTGAATCACTTC
>CALGBV010000032.1 GCA_937884015.1 uncultured Bacteroidales bacterium | reverse complement strand
TCTGAGTTTTGTGATATATTCTCTGAAGAAGTCGAGCCATTTCATCTTGAAATCCTGCCTCTCGTCGCCAGTTGTTCCTGAAGGATGATAGACGCTTATGACGGAGATGTCGCCGAAGTCGGCACGCAGGAAACGGCCTTCATCATCATAAAGCGGATTACCCATGCCATACACAACATTATCAGGCTTTTGCTTGCAAATCATGCCCACACCGCTGTAACCTTTCTTTTTGGCCGGAAACCAGAAATGATTGTAGCCCAACATCTCGAAATCCATCAAGGGAATCTGGTCGGGCGTGGCCTTCAGTTCCTGAAAACACAACACATCAGGCTGATACTGCTCAATCCATTGCAAGAGTCCCTTACTGATGGCAGAACGTATGCCGTTGACGTTATAACTGACGATTTTCATATTCTTTTCGATTTACGCTGCGAAAATATGAATTTTATTGTTCAAGTGAACAATTGATTTTCCTATTTTAGCGGCCTGAAACAGTAAAACTGATGCTCAAGGAGAAAATCAAGACATGGATTGAACGCTTCAACGAATGGCGCATAGGCCGACTCTCCGACCGTGCCTTCATGATTGCACTTAGCATTCCCACGGGACTGTGTGCAGGACTGGCCGCCGTCGTCATCAAGAAGCTGGCCCACGGCATCCGCGACCTGGTGATCAACTATCAGTTCAACTATTCGCACCTTTTGTATTTCATCTGTCCGGCCATAGGCATCCTGCTCACCATACTTTTCTGCAAATATATCCTGAAGAAAGAGGTTGGGCACGGCATTCCGGGCATCCTTTACGCCATCTCGAAGAAAAAAGGCGAAGTAAGTCATAGCAGCACATGGACCGCCATCGTCACCAGCGCCCTGACCGTCGGCTTCGGCGGTTCGGTAGGTCTGGAAGGCCCTTCGGTGTCGACAGGTGCCGCCATCGGCTCCAACATCGGGCAACTGCTCAAATTGGATTACAAGAAAATCGTGCTCCTCATCGGCATGGGCGGTGCAGCGGCTTTGGCCGCCATTTTCCAAGCCCCGATAACAGGCGTCGTCTTTGCCCTCGAAGTGCTGATGATCGACTTGTCGCTTGGCGCTTTGGTGCCTATCATCGTGTCGTCGTTTGTGGCCATTCTGACATCGTATTTCCTTTTGGGTCAGGCCGTTGAGTACCCGACAGCCATCAGCGAGGGTTTCATTCCCGCCAATGCGATATTCTACATTGGATTAGGCGTTTTTGCCGGACTCATCTCGGCCTATTTCCTGAAGGTGACTTTCAGCGTTGAAAAACGCTTCAAGCATATTGATTCGCCTTGGAAGCGTTTCTTCCTCGGCGCCACGCTGTTAGGCCTGCTGATTTACCTCTTCCCCGCCCTTTACGGCGAAGGCTACGAGGCCATCAACAAGGCCCTTGCCGGTGATTACAGTCCCATTTTCGGCAATCCATTCTTGGCCCGCTTCAAAGGCATCGATTGGATTACCTTAGTGCTGTTTTTGGGCATCATCCTGTTGAAAGCCTTTGCCACGGCCTTCACTTTCGGAGCCGGCGGCGTGGGCGGCACCTTCGCTCCAGCCCTGTTCATAGGCGCTTTCACTGGATTGTTTTTTGCATTGGCCATCAACTATTTAGGCATCGGGAACCTTGACCCAGCAAAATTCGCCTTGGTCGGCATGAGCGGCCTGGTGGCCGGAATGCTCCACGCACCGCTGACGGGCATCTTCCTCATTGCCGAAATCACCAACGGCTACGCCCTCATCGTGCCGCTGATGATTGTCGCCTCGCTGTCGTATGCCGTC
>CALGBV010000031.1 GCA_937884015.1 uncultured Bacteroidales bacterium | reverse complement strand
TCACGCATCATGAATAAGGTGAAAGCACCTGCGCCATCGTTGGCATCCAAGTCGATGGAAATCTTCCAGCGATACCATTTCTGATGAGGTTCGAAATCGAAATCGAAAGCCATCGTGTTGTTCGGCAGGATGATGCCGTTCATGAAACCGTCAGGGTTTTCTTCGTTGATGCCGGTGGTCAGCATGTAAATGCCGCCATCAGGGCTTGTGCCGTTTGGATTCGGGCGGATAGGCTCGTAGTTGCCGAGGATTGGAGGCAGCACCACGCCATCGCCATCGCCATCGAAACCGATGCCAAAGAAGTCGCCCCACCATTCGCGCCACATGTCACATTCAACCTCGATGACACCGCCAGTTGAAAAATCGAAGCCGTAATCGCTGAGGCTGTGCGTGGCAATGTCGCCATAGCTTGTACCGGAGCAGACCGAGAAAACGCCAATGGTTTCGTCGGGCGTCATCATGCCGCGAGGTCCTAAGAAGCCGGTGTAAAGCGGCTTGCCGCCATTACCTGCGCTGTGCGGACGAGCCACCCAGCCTTGCTGACCGTTGATGTTGGCTTCTTCAGTAAAATCGTTGAAATCGATGTGTACCGTAGTCTGGCCAAACGACCAAACCACCGACAACATCAGCATTAGAATGAGAGATAATCTTTTCATAGGTATAGATTTTAATTGATTGTTTTAATAGCGCAAAATTATGAAAATATGAAACAACTTATTTCCGATTTTATTTTCTATGTTGTTTTTGCACAATCGCCAGACATTGAAACAGCTTCCGCTTTAGCAATGTTAGCGAATTGTAAACTCAGCCATGATAGGGTAGTGGTCGGAGATGAAGGGCTTGCCATAGTCGCCGTTCAAGGTGCGGAAATCCGTGATTTCGGCGTTCTTATAGAAGATATGGTCGATGACAGGATTGCCGTCGTATGGCTTGCCGAAATAATTGAAAGATGCTTCCCATTGCTCGGCGGGCAGTAAGGCGCGGCTGTCGTCCATCATGGCTTTCAACGGGTCGAAAATCGGTGAACTGACATCGCTGTTGAAGTCGCCTGAAAGGAAAACAGGCAAGTTTTCATCTTCTACAATTTCGTCTATCCTTTTGATGATTAGCAGTATGGATTGTTCCCTCGCCACTTGTCCGACATGGTCGAGATGCGTGTTGAAGGCATAGAAAGTTTTTCCAGTCTTCACGTCTTTCAGTTTTGCCCAGGTGACGATGCGGTAACATGCTGCATCCCAGCCCATGGTTGGAGTGTCGGGCGTTTCGGAGAGCCAGAAGTCGCCTGAGTTGAGCAGTTTGTACAAGTCGTTGCGATAGTACAAAGCCATGAATTCACCTTCCTCCTTGCCATCGTCGCGGCCTACGCCGACACGGCTGAACTGTGGGCAACATTCGTCGATGTAAGCCAATTGTTCGGGATAGGCTTCTTGCAATCCAAAAATGGTAGGTTGTTCGTTTTCAAGCATTTGTTTGGTAGCGGATTTGCGCAAATCCCAAGCATTATCGCCATCATCGGCACGGCTGTTGCGGATGTTGTAGGAAATGTAACGGACGGTTGCTTCTTTCTCGCCACAGGCGGTCATCATGGAAAGCAGAACGATTGAGATGAGGAAAAGAATGTGTTTTTTCATTGCAATTGAAATTTTGAACACTGCAAAGGTAGTTTTTTTGAACATAAATCTATCATAATTGCCTGTCATTTTTTCTGTCGTATCAAATAATTGCCTATTTTTGAGACCTCAATGGAAAACACTTAAAATTCAATCTATATGAGAAGACATTTGCTACTTTTTCTCAGCCTGCTGTTTGGCTTCCAAATGGCGATTGCCAAGCCTGTCGACATCAGTCAGGCGCAAAGGCTCGGACAGAAATTTGTCCATGCGAATTTTGCCGAGACACGGCAGAACAACGATTTAAAACTTGTTTACACAGGTGTTTCGTCACGCGGCGAAGCCTGCTTCTATGTTTTCAATGTCGGTCAATCGGGCTTCGTCATCATTTCAGCTGATGACTGCTACCGCCCTGTCGTTGGCTATTCTGATGAGGGCGTTTTCGAGACGGAAAACATGTCGCCCGAATTGAAGTATTATTTAGACAATATCGCCGAAGGCCGCAGTCAGGTTCGCAAGAACATTCAAAGTCCTGAAGTTGCTGCAGAATGGCAGCTGTTTGCCGAGACGGGCAGCCTGCTTTCGTTCAACAAAGGCAAAACCGCGACTTACCTTGTGCAGACCAAATGGAACCAAGATTCGCCTTATAATAAATTCTGTCCGCTTGCATCCGGTGGTTCCGGCGGTCGCGCCTATGCTGGTTGCGTGGCTACCGCCATGTCGCAAGTCATGAAATACTGGAACTATCCTGAACACGGCATGGGAAGTCATACCTACATTTATGGTCATGATACGCTTTCGGCCAATTTCGGTGAAGCTACATACGAATTCGACAAAATGAAGCTTTCCATTGGCCTCATGTCGCCTGACGAAGATGTCTTCCCGATTGCTTGGTTCATGTATCATTGCGGCGTCGCCGTCGATATGATGTATTCCGCTTCGGGCAGTGGCGCTTACTCTGAAGATGTGCCTGATGTCATCCTGAAAAATTTCGGTTACACCAACAAAGCACGCCTTCGCAAACGTGACAGATATTCCTTGGAAGAATGGCAGAACATGCTGAAAGACAGTTTCGACCAAGGCTGGCCAGTTTATTATTCAGGTTCAAGCGACGATGGCGGCCACGCTTTCGTGTGCGACGGTTACAACGATGCCGATTTGTTTCACTACAACTGGGGTTGGAGCGGCAGTAGCGATGGCTGGTTCGTCATCGATGAGATTGATTTCAACAGAAATTCAGATGCGATTTTCAATTACGTTCCTGCATACGTTTTTGAAGGCACTGCGCAGGCCGTCAGCAATTTCAAAGCCGTTGCCAACGGCGATGACGGTTTTTCGGCCACGCTTTCATGGACCAATCCGAGCCTTACCATTGGCGGAAATGCCATAGAAAGCATTGAAAAAGTGGTCGTTATGAGAGACGGTGAAATCGTCAATGTAATTGAAAACCCAACGCCGGGAGCCGCCATGACATACGTCGACCCTGCCGGTGTCCCGATGATGGTCAACTATACAATTTACGTTGTCAACCAGGGATTGAATGGCAAGAAGGCATACGCCAATAATGTCAATCTCGGCCCGACTTGCCCATGGACAATTTCCACCACCGAAAACTGGAACGATGGATGTCTGTCGGTTTACAACAATGCCGGACTGCTTTTGGCGAAAATCAAGGCCGACCGTAGCGAAAGCACCGATTACGAAGTGGAAATGTCGCAGGGGTTGATCAGATTCGTGTGGACTGCACCGACCGATTCCATCAATTTGACATTCAGCATTAAAGATTCTGAAAACAAGACGGTCTTTGCTTTTGAAGGTGCCTCTGCCGATATGCCGAATGGCACGTTCTTCATCGCAAACAATTCATGCGGTGCTTCTGCCGATATTTATGAAGCACCACAAGACCTTACCGCTGAGACGGTTGGCACCGACATCGTGCTGAATTGGACGGGCATCAGCAATCCGGGTTTCGGCTACAACATTTATCGCGATGATTATCTCTATAGCATGGTCGCCAACGGCACCACCTTCACCGACCGCAACGCAGGCCTTGAAAACCATTGCTATCACATCACCGCTTTCACGGCCAATGGTGAATCGGATGCCTCAAACGAAGCCTGCGCCAATGCCATAATCGAATGTTCCGCACCGAAAGATTTCAGTGGCGAAATCCTTGAAAACGGCAAGGTGAAACTCAGTTGGGTTGCGCCGGAAATCATTGATTTTTCGGGTTACATTATTTACAGAAAGTCATTCGGTTCTGATTACGAAAGAATTAAGTTGGTCGGAAAGACTGCAACATCTTACACCGACAATACTTTGCTGAAAGAAGGGGACTTTTATTATTATCAGATTAAGGCCTACTATCAGGAATCGGCTACCGAATCGGCTCCGGCCATGAATGTCAATGACCCGAAACTGAATTATGTTGTCATCAACAAGACGGCCATTCCGACTCATTTGATGGGAACGGTGCAAGGCGGCGAAATGCTCCTTGAATGGGATCCTGCCTTGAATGCCGAAACATACAATGTTTACCGCAACGGCGAAAAGATTGCTGCTGAAATCGCTGACAATTTCTTCACGGCTTCGCTCGATGCAAGCATTACGGCTTTCACGTTCCATGTCACGGGCGTGAAGAATGGCGTTGAATCAAGTGCATCCAACAAAGTCCATCACGGCAATGTGGGTGTCGGCGAAAACAGCATCGTTGATTTGCAAGTTTACCCGAATCCGACCCATGGCAAGGTTTTTGTTGAAGCCGATGACTTGGTTTCAGTCGTTGTTTATGACGTTTTGGGTCAGGAAATCATGCAATCAAATGCCTCTGACAATGTCGCCACGCTGAATCTGTCGGGCTTGCAAAGCGGTGTTTATTTCATCAAGGCGGATGCCTTAACCGGAAGTTCAATTCAAAAAATCATCCTTAACTAAGTAATACCATGAAAAAGCTGATATTCACTATTTTAATGATTTGTGTCGTCTTTTCGGCAACGGCACAGCACAGAAGAATGCCAAAGTATTTCCGCAACACTTCTGAAAGACGGCATTATGAGGCCAGAAGGCCAGGCCGTTCCGTAAACCAGAACACCGATTTCCGTTTTGCCGCCGATTTTGATGCGCGTTTGGACAGCGTCATCGGGGCCAACGATTTCGACTGGACGCAGTGGAAGAACATTTACACTTACAACGAAAACGGCCAATGGGCAAGCGAAACCACCTACGAACTTCGTGACAACGCTTGGCTGCCGACCGAAAGATGCGAGTTCGCCTACAATGAGAATGGAAAACCAGTTCAGGAACTTTATTCCAGACCGGCGGATGGCGAATGGAGCCAATACTACAAGGTTGAAACGTTTTACAATACTGATAACCAGATGGATTCAATCGTTTATTCCAATTGGAACGATGATGTTTGGGTAGGTGCATCGAAAAACGAATACACCTATTCCAACGGCCTTTTGTCACTTCTGATGGCTTACAGAAACAGCGATGGTGCGTGGACGGAAAGCAGTAAATATGAGTATACTTACAACGGTGAAAATCAATTGGTTTTCCGCCTTTATTCAACCATTCGCAACGGCAGTTGGCGCGAATCGTCGAGAGACACGCTGTGCTACGAAAACGGATTGCTTGCCACTTTCAGTGAGCAGGTCAGAAGCATGGGGTGGGGTGGAAGCAGCTGGAGAGATTCCTACCGCTACGAATACGCCTACGACAATGGCCTTTTGACAAGCGAAACCTACTATTCAACCGGCATGGGCGGCACGCCGATAAGTCTCAAGAACAAGTCGGAATATGATTATGACAGCAATGGCAATCTGACCGCTAAGACGACAAGCATCTTCAACGAAACCGATTGGACGGTTCGCGATGAATACAAGAACACTTTCGACCTTCAGCATCAAGCCGATAAGATGATGGGTGCCGAAGCCTTGTGGCGGAATTTCACCTATTACCAGAATGTATTGGGCGAGGCAATGCCGATTCACAACCGCTTGCTGTCGTCGTACATCATTTCGACAAGCCTCGACACGCATTTCCAGATTTTCTATTCCGATATGGCAAGCGTCGCTGAAAATCAGGTGGATGCCGAAATCCGGGTCGTGGAAGGAATGGTTTCTGTTGTAACTGAAAAACCAGCCGACATTGCAGTTTATGATGTTTCAGGCCGCATGATTGCTCAGAAACACGATGATAATTTTACAATCAATTTAAAATCAGGCTTGTATCTCGTTAAGGTGGGTGAAAAAGCCTCAAAAGTCGTTATCAAATAATCATTTTCAAATGAAAAAGCACCTCTTTTTCCTTTTGGCGGCAATGTTCGCTTTCAATGCGGCAAACGCCAATCCCGTTGACGAAAAGACGGCTCAGAAAGTTGGCCGCAATTTTGCCAACGCCAATTTCAAATTACGGCAAAACGCCGAACTGAAACTTGTCTACACGGGCATTTCAACACGTGGCGAGACTTGTTTCTATGCTTATAATGTCAACAACAGTGGTTTTGTCATCGTTTCTGCCGACGACCGTTTTCGCCCAATTGTCGGTTATTCCGATGAACGTGTTTTTGAAACCGAAAACATGTCGCCCGAAGCGAAATTCTATCTGGATAAAATTATCGAGGCACGCACCAGTCCGAATGTCGTCCTTTTTGATGACACCGAAACCGAATGGCAATCCGTGATGAAAGATGGTCGTCTCATTTCGCGCAACGGCGGTCGTGATGCCTCTTATCTGGTTCAGACTACTTGGAATCAGGATTCGCCTTACAACCTTTATGCTCCTGAAGCAAGTGGCGGCCCTGGCGGACGCTGCTATGCGGGCTGCGTGGCAACGGCCATGTCGCAGGTGATGAAATACTGGAACTATCCGGCGCAAGGCACGGGAAGCCATTCCTATCATAGCGGCTACGGACAGCTGTCGGCCAATTTCGGGCAGACGACTTACAACTGGGAACACATGCCGAATCAGCTCATCGGAACTTCGACCGATGAAGAAATTGAAGCCGTTGCCCTGCTCATGTATCATTGCGGTGTTGCTGTCGATATGGGCTATGGTCCTCGAGGTAGCGGTGCAAATACTCAGTTGATAGAATCTGCTCTCTTCAAGTATTTTGGCTACAGCAGTACAGCACAGTTCATGGCAAAAGCTAATTACGAGGAAAGCCAATGGTACGACATGCTGAAAAAAGAGTTAAATGAATCACGTGTTATGATTTATCGTGGTACTGGCAAACAGGGCGGACACTGTTTCACGTGTGATGGATACGACTCTGAAAACCGCTTCCATTTCAACTGGGGATGGAACGGTAAGTGTAATGGCTATTTCGCTTTGTCGGCAATGAATCCGACAGTAAGAGAAGGTGTACAGTACTCGTTCGCCACAGATCAGTGTGCTATCATGGGAATAAGACCTCTATCTATGGACGACAGACCTCACATTCAGCTAAATCAGCCTATTGACATAACTGAAGTTCAAGAAATCGGAACAGCATTAAGCGGAACGGTACAGCTAAAGAATGCAAGTGCAGAAGACTTCAAAGGCAATATATTCGCCACTTTGTATGACGATTATGGAAGGTTCATTTCTAACATCCCAATCCTCGACGAAGAGATTAAAGCCGGTGATACAAAGACAATCGAGTTCTTCTTCGACGGCACGCAATATCTCCTTCCGGGTGACTACACATTGTACATCAGCTATGGCACATCACTCGACGACTTGCAATCCGTCTATCCAGACAAATACACGAATCCAATATTTATCAGCCTTGTTCATTCAGCTGACATCACGCTGATGTCTGACATCAATATCAAAGAAAGTCATAAGCGTCAAATAGGCGACACTCTGCTTTTCAATGCAAAGTATGCAAACAAGGGTGATTGCGACATTCTTACCGTTTCTGACACGGTGGAAGTAACAGCAAACATTCAAAACTTCAAGAAAACTGCATACACTGGCGATATCCGTCTGGCAATGCATCCACTTGCAGACTTCGATAGTCTTATTGTTCTGGGCAATTATCATGTTGATTCGTTGGAAAGCAATGCAAAACGTATGGTTTCATTCAGAAATGTTGTAATGCCTGAAACCGCCGGCACTTATGTCGTGTCACTACAATACTCTGATAACGGAACGTATGACTATCTCGGAAGCGACGATTATACGAATGCACGTCAGGTGATATTACAGGCAGATACTGTACCGGCTGATGCATACGAGCCTAACAACACTGTTGAAACTGCAACGGAACTCGTTCCTGTGTTCAACAACGATGTTGCACAAATCAATGTCAAAGACCTGACTATTCATTTTGAGGATTTCGACCTCTTCAAGATTG
>CALGBV010000030.1 GCA_937884015.1 uncultured Bacteroidales bacterium | reverse complement strand
AAACATTTTCCTTTACTAACATGATAAAAAACAAATTTGGGGCAAAGGTAAGAAATTTTTGGTTCAGATTCCTTAAAAAACACTACCTTTGCACAAATTCAAAATCTCAACGATATGAAAAAACTCACCTGCACCCTGTTTTGGCTTTTCAGCCTGAGCGCAATGTTCATTTGCACTTCATGCTCACAATCTGACGATACAAAGCTGATATTAAAGAATGCCGTTGCCCGCTGCCAATCCATCGAAAAAGGCTATTATGACATGACATTTTCCAAAAAATACATGGATGATAACGACACAACCGTATCGCATCATGTCTGCCATTTCATGAAAGTGAAAAAAGATGACATTTTCGGATTCTATTTCAACAATCAAGAATCCAACAATTACAATGGATTAACATACTGCAATCAGCAAATCTATTTTGGCGACAGCCTTGTCGCTTATTATGATTATGATAGCGCTTGGATTGTTTACGATTGCGGAAAATGGTCGGACAACATCAACAGGTTCAAACACGATTTTGATTTCTTCACCCTTTTTACGGATAAAAGCTGTTCTCCGCTCGTGATAGAAAACTCCCTCACCAAACTTTTGTATGACTTTGAATCGTCAGAAACCACATTTCACGGCGATTCGTGCTATTTGGTGACAATCAACGAGAAAATCAATAATGACAAGGAAGACGATTGCGAATATTTCAAGAACATCCGCCATGAAATGAAATTCTGGATTCTGAAAGACGGATTCTTGCCTGTTCAGTATTCCGTCGCATTTGATGTTGTCGAACAAAACGACACCTTATATCAATACGAATTGTTTACGCTGAACGACTATTCCTTTGACAATTTTGACGAAAACCTGCTCAGTATGAAAGCTGTGCCCGAAAATGCCACCTTAAAGGATTACGAGCCATACGTTGCGCCCGAACTTTTGACCGAAAGCACGTCCGCACCTTTATGGGCTTTGCCCGACATCAACGACGACACCATCAGCCTTGCCGACCTGAAAGGCAAAGTCGTGCTCATCGATTTCTTTTACAAAAGATGCGGCTATTGCTGCATGGCGTTACCACAACTCGAAAGCCTTTACGAGAAGTACAAGGGTAAAGACTTTGCCATGTTCGGCATCGACCCAATGGACGACCCTGAAAAAGACCAAATGGCAGACTTCTTAGCAAAACGCAACGTGACATATCCAGTCCTGTTTTCCGACAGAGATTTACCTGAGGAATACAATGTTACAGCTTATCCGACATTGTATCTGATTGGGAAAAACGGCACTATTCTTCACAGCCATGTCGGATATTCGGAAACGCTTGAAGAAGAAATCGGGGTTTGGATTGAAGAAGCATTAACCAAATAGCAACACATCATGGCAAAAGACAAAATCAACAAGACTAACGCCTGCCGCATACTCGACCAGAAAAAGATTGACTACGAACTGATTCCCTACGAAGTAGATGAAACCGACTTAGGCGCACAGCACATCGCCGACCAGCTCGGCGAAGACATCAACCAAGTGTT
>CALGBV010000029.1 GCA_937884015.1 uncultured Bacteroidales bacterium | reverse complement strand
TATCAATCCGTAACGGCCGTTGCCCAAGTGAAGCACGGCATCACATTCCAGTCCGTTTTTGTCGCGGTAATGGAAAACATCGCCATCCAAAGCATCGGCATATACGCGCAGGTCGCGTACGGCTAATGTCTCAAAAAGCAAACCAAAGGTGTTTAAGTCAGCGATAAGGTCGGAAGGTCCCAAACGTAAGGCGGCAGCGGAAACGCTGGGGTCGACGAAATAACGGGTGTCGCTGGTGCGTATGGCGGCTTTGCTTCGCAGATTGGGATTCCAAGCCGGCATGTTTTCGATGACGAATATTTTTTCCAAGGCTTTCATATAGGAGGTGATAGTCGCTTCTGTCGTGCTACCGTTTTCGTTGGTCAGAATGTCGTTCAGGATGGAGGCAACAGAAGCTTGTGAACCTTGATGACGGGCGTAACTACGGAGTAGCCGTTTGGTCAGCATCGGGTCGCGCCGTGTGCTGTCGACATCGGAGATTTCTTGTTCGGAGACGGCATCAAGGTAGTTGTAGGCTTGCTTGAGCGATGCCTTTTCGCTTAAATCCATAGCACCGGGCCAACCTCCGCGGCAGGTTAAATAGGCAATGCGTTTCAAGTCGTAGCCTGGAGCACGGCAATCTTGCATGTCTCCATTGAAAAGGGAATTGAGACTGACTTTTCCATTGCTTTCTTCAGATTCCCACAACGACATGGGGCGCATTGTGAGCCAAGCGAATCTGCCGGTGCCTGTGTGGGTGATTTTGCTTCTGTCGACTGGCACGGCTGAACCCGTCAGGATAAATTGTCCAGTCTTTCTTCGTTGGTCGATGGTAAAGCGAGCGGCATCCCAAAGTTGGGGCACTAGTTGCCATTCATCGATTAAAAGAGGTGCGTCGCCTTCCAGCATAAGCGAAATGTTTGTCTCGGCCAGATGTATATAGTTGGCGCTTTGCGATGGGTCGTTCATATAGATGATGCTTTTGGCTTGCTGAACGGCAGTGGTGGTTTTTCCGCACCATTTTGCGCCTTGAATTAATACGGCTCCAGCGGCCTCAAGCTGCTCTTTTAAAAGTTGGTCTGCAATGCGATTTCTATAGTCTTTTTTCTCTTCCATTTTTTTGCTGTCTATATTTCGCTGCAAAAGTACTAATAATAAATGAGATATGTATAAATTTTTTGTTTTTATTTAGTAATTTGGCGCGATTTCATTATGGAATTTGGCGCGTTTTTCGTAATTTCATTATGGAATTTGGCGCGTTTTCATTGTGAAATTTGGCGAATAAATTGCCCTAAAAAAACGGGAATTCCTTCTTGGCATTAATCGGCTTGAAATAGGCATCAATGAGGCCTTGTTCGATGAGTTGTTTCGGCGTGCCTTCCACCAAGGGCAATCCGTAACCGACAATCCACATTTTGTCGCAGTAGCGCAACAGCAAATCCAGGTCGTGTGAACTGAAAAGAATGGTCTTTTTATGCTCGCGTGACAGTTTCACCATCAGGTTGATGAGTTCTATTTTGCTTGGATAATCGAGGAAAGCCGCCGGTTCGTCCATAAAGATGAGAGGCGTGTCTTGCACTATGGCTTTGGCTATCATCACCTTTTGTTTCTCGCCATCGCTGAGTGAAATGAAGTTTCTATCAATCAAGTGCTTAATTCCAACGGTTTGAAGGGCTTCTTCAATGATGCTTTCATCGCTTTCGCTAAGGCGTGCCATGAGACCGAGTTGCGGATAACGTCCTGCGGCCACAATGTCGTAGACTTTCAGGAAAAAGTCGTCGGGTTTTTCGGTGAGTACCAGACTGAACAAGGAGGCGCGTTCCGTGGCGGAATATTGGTTGAGGTCTTTGCCAAAGATAGTGATGCGTCCCGCAATGGGTTTAAGGCTGCCGCACAAGGTCTTGAACAACGTCGTTTTTCCCGCACCGTTTGGGCCAGCCAAAGCCACGATGTCGCCTTCGTTGAGGCTCACGTTGATGTCGGGCAGCAAGGGTTTTCCCTTGTAGCCGATGCCCAGATTTTCGGTGTGCAGGACTTCGTTCATGGCTGCAAAAGTACGGTTTTTATTTCATCATTCATTGGTCGAGACCTCGTTTCTGCTCACTTGTTTAATGATGTTTCGCATAACTTCACCGCCTCCATGGCTTTTTTCACATCGTGTACACGGATAATGTCCGCGCCATTCATCAAGGCGATGGTGTTCAAAACCGTTGTGCCGTTTTCGATGGCTTCGGGGGCGTTTTTGTAATCCGTTCCTAACACTTTCCAAATCATTGATTTCCTTGAAATTCCGATGAGGATAGGTAGGTTGTTGAAACGGTAACGGTTTAAGTCGTGGAGTAGGGCATAGTTGGCTTTCAGGCTTTTGCCGAAACCGATGCCTGGGTCAGGAATGATTTGCTGCTGACCGAAAGAATCAAGTTTTCCGCATTGTCCGGCAAAGAAATCGTAAACCGTCTGGTGAATGTTGCCGTCCAAAGCGTATTGGTGCATGGTTTCGGGCGTGCCGACACAATGCATCATGATGGAAGGTACATGATTTTCACCGATGTAAGGCAGCATTTTTTCATCGAACAAACCGCCTGAAATATCGTTAATGATGTCGGCGCCTTCGCTGAGGCAACTTTCGGCAACGGATTTTCTGAACGTGTCGATGGAAAGCAAGGCGTCAGGGAAACGTTTGCGAATGGCTTTTAAAATGGGAACAACCCTTTGCAGTTCCTCGGCTTCGGTCGCGATTTCGTTGTTCGGACGGGTTGAGCAGCCGCCAATGTCAATGATTTCCGCACCATCGCAAAGCATCTCTTCGCAATGTTGTAAAGCGTTGTCAATCTGATAGTAATGACCGCCATCGGAAAACGAATCGGGCGTCACGTTCAGTATGCCCATCACCACGGGGTGGGAACTGCTGAAATTTTTATTTTGTGTTCTGAGTGTCAGCATAAAAATATTATCTTTGCAAAATTATACTTTTTTGGAATATGAAAGATACGAAAGCTCAATTTCATGCGGTTGTGGCACAATGCCGCAGCCTGTTCATCGATAAAATGAAGGATTACGGTCCGGCATGGCGCATCATGAGAACGCCTTCGATTACGGATCAGATTTTTATTAAGGCAAACAGAATCAGAACTTTGCAGACAACGGCTGAACATCTAGTTGACGAAGGCATTGAACCTGAATTCATCGGCATCATCAATTATGCGGCTATGGGCGTGATTCAATTGCAATTGGGCGTTGTCGACCAGCCTGACCTTTCGGCAGAGGAAGCCACGCAGCATTACGACCGTGTATTGAACGAAGCCTACGAACTGATGACGCGCAAAAACCACGACTATGATGAGGCATGGCGCAGTATGCGTGTGAGTTCCATCACCGATCTGATTCTGATGAAGATCCTGAGGGTGAAGTCCATCGAAGATAACAATGGAAAAACCATTGTCTCAGAGGGACTTGATGCCAATTATTACGACATGATTAATTATGCCGTGTTTGCCATGATTCTGCTCTCCGAACAAAAAGAAACGAAGTGATGAAAGCAAAAAACATTATTTCATGGTTTAGCATCATTTTGGCCTTGGCTTGCGCTGTCGGCATCGTGTATATCCCTGCTTTTCAGCCTGTTTTCCTTGGCGTTTTGCTGCTGAATCTGCTACTGCCCATCATTTTCCACAAAGGGTACGGCAAACCTGCTTTGACGGTTTGCAGGCTTTTGGTTGGCGGTCTGTTCATTTTCAGCAGTTTCGTGAAAGGCGTCGACCCGTTGGGAACGAAATACAAAATGCTTGATTATTTGGCAGTTTACAATCTCACTTGGCTCAACGACATCGCCATGATTTTGGCTTGCTGCCTGATTTTGGCGGAGTTTTTAGTCGGCATCTGCCTGTTTACCAATGTGTTTCCGCGATTGGCTGTGCTTGGCGCAACCTTGCTGATGGTTTTCTTCACCACGACAACGCTTTTCGATGCTTTGTACGATTTGGGGCCCGATTGCGGCTGTTTTGGTACGGCCATCAAGATGACGAACTGGCAGACTTTCGATAAGAATCTGGTCATCAATGCGGTGCTTTTACCGTTGATTTTCAATAATAAACAGCTTAAAAACCGTTTGACTTGGCGCGGTCAGTTTGTCATTGGTTGCGTTTACGCCTTGCTGTTTCTCGGCTTTGAGATATACAACTACCGTCATTTGCCGGTCATCGATTTCATGAATTGGAAAGTCGGCAAGCAGATGAAACAGGAAGATGCTCCTGCACAGCAAATCTATTTGACTTTCAGGAATAAAGCCGATGGACGTATGGAAGAATACCTCTCGCCGGATTATCCTTGGAACGATTCCGTCTGGATGAGTCAATGGGAGTTTGTCGACCAGCGTGTTGAGGGCGGTGCTGATTATCTTGGCTTTACGGCCAACGATGAGGAAGGCAACGACATGACGGATATGTTGCTCAGTACCGAAAACCTGCTGATGTTCACGACGCACGACATCAACGGCATCACGGATGAGGAATGGGAGAAGATAAAAGCCATCACCGAGGCAGCAGACCAACATGGCTATTATGTGGTTTGGGCTGTGGCTGAGACACCGGAAGCAATGGCCGAATGGCAGGAAAAATACGATTTCATCTATGAAGCCTATTACGGCGATGAGTTGGAAATCAAGACTTTGGTGCGTTTCAATCCAGGATTGATGTTGTTGGATAACGGTTTTGTGAAAAACAAGTGGAGTGCCATTGATTTCCCAACGGGGAAGAATTTGGAGAAGATGTTTGCTATTTAACGTTTACCATAATGAGATTTCCGCCTGCGCGGAAATGACGGCCTGAAAAAAGCCGTCAAATAGTCTAAAAGTCAAATATTCCGTTTACCATAATGAGATTTCCGCCTGCGCGGAAATGAAGGCCTAAAAAAGCTCAACGAGCGAAAACAAATAAACAAATCGAAGATTCAACGTAGTTAAATAAACAATCAACAATCAACAATTAAACATCCATGTCAGCTTACATAACAAGAAAACTGCTTTACGGAATCGCGGTGCTTTGGGGTGTCGCGACCTTGGTGTTTTTCCTGTTCAACATCTTGCCGGGCGACCCTGCGCAAATGATGCTTGGCCAAAGGGCCGACAAGGAATCGGTTGATGCCATTCGTGAGGAATTGGGACTGAATCAAAGCCTTGGAAAACAGTATGTTGATTATCTAAATGACTTGGTTCCGGTTTCGTTTTACGATGTGTCGCAAGGCATGCAAAAACTGGATAAGATTGGAAAATATGCCCGCATTGCCACCATCGGTTCCACGGCTATTGTGCTGAAAGCGCCCTATTTGCGTATGTCGTACCAAAGCAAGCGGCCTGTATCCGATGTCTTGGGCGAGGCCTTCCCGAATACCTTGCTCTTGGCGGCGGTCTCCATTTCCATCGCCTTGATTTTGGGTCTGTTGATTGGCATTTTAGCTGCTGTGGTCAATACGCCGTTCTGGAATAAACTGACGCTTTTCATCACTACGATAGGCATGTCGTTGCCGTCGTTTTTTGCCGCTATCCTGATGGCCTGGATTTTTGGCTTTTTGCTTGAAAACGTGACAGGTTTGAGCATGACGGGCAGCCTTTACACCGTCGATGAATACGGCCGGGGAGAGTATCTGACCCTTGCCAACCTCATCTTGCCCGCCTTGACTTTGGGCATGCGTCCATTGGCTGTCGTCACGGAGTTGACGCGCACTTCGCTGCTGGAAGCCATGTCGATGGATTATGTGCGCACGGCAAAGGCCAAAGGCCTGAAACCTTGGCGCGTCATTTGTGTCCATGCCTTGCGCAATGCGCTGAACCCTGTCGTGACGGCCATTTCGGGTTGGTTCGCCTCGCTTTTGGCAGGTGCCGTTTTTGTGGAGTATGTCTTCGACTGGAAAGGCATTGGCGTGGTTGTCGTCGATGCTTTGGATAAATACGATTTCCCCGTTATCATGGGTGCCGTGCTGCTCATTGCCACCATGCTGATAATCGTGAACATCGTTGTCGATATCATTTATGGAATCATTGACCCGAGGGTGAGGATTGGGTGATGGGGATGGGTGAATTGATATCTGATGCGGCTCCATCTATAGCTAAGAAATTGTGTTTCTGACATAACATTAAATATCATGCAACAAAAAGATTTGTTTGAGAATAGTAGATTTATCATTGAGCAAGCTCAAAAGGTAGCTTATCAATCAGTAAATGTAATACTTGTCAAGCGAAATTGGCTTTTGGGAAAACTGATTTTGGAAAACATTTTGTGCAATGAAGACCGAGCGGATTATGGAAATCAGGTCATTAAAGGTTTGGCGGACAAGCTGACATCGGCATTTGGAGAAGGCTTTGACAAGACTAACATACATAAGTTCGTCGCATTTGCGCGAACTTATCCGACTTTGTTTAAGATTGTGGACGCAGCGCGTCTTCAATCTGCTCAAATTGTGGACGCAGTGAGTCTACAATTGACAGAAATCATCTGTTCTGCAGATTCTGACCAAAATGATTTGTACGGTAGACTTATGCCAGAAGTTCCTATTCTTCTTCCGTGGACTCATTATCGCATTCTTATTCAGGTAGATAATGAACTTGCGCGTAAATGGTATGAGCAGGAAGCCGTTAGGGAAACCTGGAGTTCCAGGATGCTTCAGCGTAATGTTTCATCTCAGTATTATTTCCGCTTGCTCCAAACGCCTCAACAAGATGCTGTAAGGAAGGAAATGCACACCCTGACAGCATCCATGCAGGATAAATTGGAGTATATGAAAAACCCTGTTGTGGCAGAATTTCTCGGGTTTCATCATAACACAGACTACACCGAAAGTGACCTCGAAAAAAGCATTCTCAACCATTTGCCGCAATTTCTTTTGGAAATGGGCAAAGGCTTTGCCTTCGTTGACCGCCAAAAGCATATATGCACGGAGAAGCGGGATTACTATATAGACCTTGTGTTTTACAATTATTTGCTTCGCTGTTTTGTTCTTATTGATTTGAAAACCACCACAGTCGACTATCAGGATGCTGGCCAGATGGACATGTATGTCAAAATGTATGATGAACGTTATTTGCTCGAAGGTCACAATCCGACCATTGGAATTTTGCTTTGTGCCGATACCGATGAGGATGTGGCACGCTATTCGACACTTCACGATAATGACCAGTTATATATGGCCAAATATCTGACCTACATGCCAACTCAGGAAGAATTGCGACGCGAGATTGAACACCAGAAACAGGTTTTCAAATTGAAAAATGGATGAAAAACCGGAATATGTGAAAAGGCTTGATTTGTAAATGGTTTTCAAACATAAATGTTTTTCTACTATATTTGCACTTTACTTTTCAGCCTTTTTATATGAATGATGTAAATGTTTGAAATATAATTGTTTAATAGTTAAATTCTGAATATTATGCGTAGTAAAATCGTAGCAGGAAACTGGAAAATGAACCTCACTTTTGGTGAGGCTGAAGAATTGGTCGACGGTATTTTGGACCGCCTTGAAGAACAGGAAGAATTGGATTGCGAGGTCATCATTTGCCCGCCTTTCCCATATTTGGAAATGCTCACTGATATGGAATATGAGGAACAGCAGTTTAATGTCGGCGCTCAGAATTGCAGTGCCTACGAAAAGGGTGCCTATACGGGCGAAGTGTCTGCTAAAATGCTGAAATCCATTGATGTGGACTATTGCATTGTCGGTCACAGCGAGAGAAGGAAATATTTTACCGAAAGCAATGAAATGCTCGCCGAAAAGGTAAACCGCCTGATTGAAAACAATATGTCGCCCATTTTTTGCGTAGGCGAAGTTTTGGAAGAACGTGAAGCTGGCCGCCATTTCGACGTGGTGCGCGAACAGTTGGAAAAAGGTCTCTTCCATTTGGATGGCGATGCTATCTACGACACCATTATCGCTTACGAACCAGTGTGGGCAATCGGTACAGGA
>CALGBV010000028.1 GCA_937884015.1 uncultured Bacteroidales bacterium | reverse complement strand
TTTGTTTACAAGGCAAAATTTCGACTTCTCAAATTCGGAACAAAGAAAAAAACATTCACATATTTTTGTACCTTTGTGGTCTGATACGTATTGTTCAATTTTACCAGATTTCAAAATGAATAAAGCACTCTTTATTATATTAGGAATGGTCTTGAGTACCACGACCTTTGCCCAAGGTCTCACCCAACGTTTTCAGCGCCTGCTCACCGACCCGAATGGCTATGTGGTGTATCGCGCCAGCAGTCCCATCACCATCGATGGCGTCCCTGATGAAGCCGCCTGGCAAAATGCCCCCATACTCGACAAGTTTCAGGACATCAGCGGCGAAGGTTTCCCGCTGCCGCTTTACTACACTTCGACCCGTATGCTTTGGGACGAAGACTATCTCTATATCGCGGCTGAATTGGAGGAACCCAATGTTTGGGCCTACATCACCCAACATGACGAGGTAGTCTATCAAGAGCCTGATTTTGAGGTTTTCATCAATCCAAACAATGACGGTCAGAACTATTTTGAAATGGAAATCAACGCCTTGGGAACACGTTTCGACCTTTTCCTCACGCACCCTTACCGCACCGCGACGGGTACTTTTGTCAACATCGCCTGGGATGCGGCTGGCACGAAACTCGCTACCCACGTCGATGGCACCATCAATGATGACAGCGATACCGACCAAGGCTGGAACGTGGAGATAGCCATTCCGCAAAGGGCCATTGCACACAATTTCGAAAGGCCTTTGACAGCGGGCAACTACTGGCGCCTCGGCTTCTCGCGCGTGGAATGGCAGACCCAAAACACAAATGGCAAGACGGAACGCAAGCAGTCGGAAACGGGCAGTTACCTCCCCGAATACAACTGGACTTGCCCCGCCACGGGCCAAATCAACATGCACATGCCTGAGCGTTGGAACTATCTCTATTTCTCCGACAAGCCCGCCGGAAACGACACTTTCCGCTACCCTGCCGACCACAATATCGACAAACTGCTTTGGGCCATGTTCTATGCCCAGCAAAAGCAGTTTGAGACCACTACGAGCTATTTCAGCAAACTCAAGCAGTTCGGGCTAAGCCAAGAGGACCGCTCCCTCCTACCTGCTGGCGCCGAAATCTCGATGGAAGCCACCTCGCTGAAATACGAAATCACCGTCACAAAAGCCGATGGCAGCACCGTCAGCATGGACGAATGTGGTTGCATTAAGAGAAGAGCCTATCCTGTGAAAGCCTACGTCTGGAGTTCGTGGGACCAGGAGCATGTCACCGAAGACAGCCTCCGTTCCATCATGGCCTTGTGGAAAAGCCACGGCATATCGGGCATCTGCATGAATTGCGGTTTCGATTTCCCGAAGACGGCGCGTTGTGCGGCCATAGCCCACGAAATGGGTCTCGAATACCATGCCTGGGCCTGCACCATGTTGCATGGCGGCATGGATTCCACTTGGTACACCGTTAACCGCTGGGGACAATCGGCTGCCGTGCCTGAATATCGGGCTTACGTCGACTATTATCAGACCCTCGACCCGCACAATCCTGAGGTGATTGACTGGCTGGTGCAGCAATACCTTCAACTGGCCAGCATACCATACGTCGATTTCGTGCAGTTCGACTATGTCCGTTATGCCGATGTCATCCTTGCCGAAGGGCTTTGGGATAAATATCAGTACAGAATCCATCACCCGTGGCGCGATGCCGAGGGCAATGTATGCGAATATCCGGGAGCGGATTATTGCTATTGCGATGCCTGCTGTGCCGACTTCAAGACACGCACGGGCATCGACATCAAGGCGAAATTAGCCGAGGGCGTCGACCCTGCCTCCATTCCCGAATGGGCACAATTCCGCTGCGACAACGTCACCAAGTTGGTCAACACCATCTGCAAAGAACTGCACAACCGAGGCTATAAGGTCAGTGCCGATGTGTTCCCCGGCCCACACAACTATGCCGAGCCAATGGTGCGCCAGCAATGGAACAAATGGGACTGCGACATGTTCTTTCCAATGAATTACAACGACTTCTACCTGCAACCGGCAAAATGGGTGGGCACTGTAACCGAAGAAGAGGTAAACAGCACCCTGAGGCCTGTTATCAGCGGGCTGTTCATCTGCCACGACTGGCAGCACCGCGCCAACATAAAAGACCCAGAAGGTCTCGGCCTCTCGCCAAAGGAACTGAAGACAGCTGCAAAGAGTGCCCTGAAAGCCGGTGCCTTAGGCCTATGCCTCTTCACACCAGAGCGCATGACCGAAGCACATTGGAAAGCCTTCGAGGAGGCTTTGCGGGGGAAATGAGGATTTATTAAAATCATTAGAATTCAATTTTCAGGCCTTTAGTTCAAAAATCCTGGCAAAACAAAAGGCGCCCGAAATATCCGGGCGCCCTGTAAGGTTGATCTGCTATAGAAAGCTTAGCAAAAACCGAACAAAAAGGAGGGTTTGCGCCCTCCTACTCTATAAATGCGTTTTGGCAATCCTTATTTCTCCTTTGGGAAGAAAGGGCAACGCGCTCCAATGCACTGATTGTTGCGCTGCGACCGCGAACACACCACTTTAGGCTTTTCCATCTCGATGCCAAGATTTTCTTTGACAAAGTCAATTGCTGCAAGGACAGAGAGATAAGAGTCACGTTTGCAGCAGCGCGGGCCGCCATGTTCGGCAACTTGAGCCAATGCAGTGGCCGTCATTTGGTTTGACAAATGCCACGAATCGGTTGAAAGCGGTGTGTTTTTAGTGACAATAGAGAGGAACATTCCCGTGCTGACAGAAGCCCCGCAAGCGCCCCAGTAGCCGCAGGCAGCTCCTGGCACTTGCTTGCCGCGCGACATCATCTCGGTCAAAGCATCTCTCAATTCTATTTCACCACCTGCATTTCGATATGCAGTTAGCAACGAAGCGCCTACAAGAACGTGATGCTCAGGGCCATGCATGTGGCAGAATGGCATCGACATCAGGCGTTCCAAAATATCGATAGGATTACGCGAGGTTTCAGACAAGCAAACCGACATGATAGAGTCCATCCCGGCGGTATGACATTCGTTGCAAATGTAGTGTCCCTTAACGCAACATGTCTTGCTAAGCTCCTGTTTGTGGCACAAGGAACATTTCATCATCGTGTCCTGCGGCAGATACTCCAGCGGAGCTCCGCAAATAAGGCATTCTTCATTTTCCATAGTAACACTTGTTTGTTGTTCGTTTTCCTGATGGCCGCACGAAGTCATGACCGTTGCCGCTATCAGCATTAAAAGGAATCGGTGTTTCATTTTAATTCTCACTTTGATTCATTGTTGTCGTTTAACTTTGCACATTTGATTATAACGATGACGAAGCAAGTTCACGATATTCATAACTCACCTTTTCGCCACAAGTCAAAATCATATAACTGGGAGTCAGTTCGCCTTCATTCAGGTTATCCGTCATGACATAAGTGATGCCGTTGAACTGACGCTGTTCACGCAAGTGGAAATGACCCATGACAACCAACGAAACATTGTTCTTGCTCATCAAGTCCATAAAGGCATATTGCTCATCCAAAGGGAGATTGGCGCAAGGAGTCGTCGTGTAATTATAGCTCGTACGGAACAGCCAGCAATGGCTGATAACCACACAATTACGGTATTCATCGCGATGCGACAGTTTTTCCTCCAACCAATCCATCTGGCGTTTGCCGTGCGTGCCGTTGCCCGAATCGAGGAAAATGAACAGATCCTTGAAACCGCCGACGGTCTTCACGGTAACGGTGTAGGTCGAAGTATGGTAATGCTCTTTGTACCATTTGGCGCAATCGAAATAAGTGTCATGATTGCCCATTGCCGGGAAACACGGGTCGTTTTTCTCCTGTGTTTCAGCATTATATTGCATTGACGCATCAACCATATTGTAAGGTGTCTCCCCTTTTTCGTTGGCCAAATCACCGATAAGCATTGAAAAAACGGCTTGCGGGTCATTGCGTTCGGTGGTAATGTAATGGTAAAGGCGGTCGTTTTCGCCTTGCGGGATAATGCTGTCGGAAGCGCAATAATGTGGATCTGACGAAGAATACACGAGATATGTATCAGGAGCATTTTCAATGACAGGCTCGCCATTTAACTGATTGTAATCCAGCCAATCGTTCACACGCTCTTCCGTATCGCTGCGGTTGATGACCATTCCAGGAATGTCCAAATGGTTGCAACTTGTTGAAAATGCAATCATTACAGCAGCAAAAAAGTATAAGTTTCTCTTTTTCATAGTGTTCAGTTTTTAGGTTTCCAAATAATGCCAATATGTGCGGCAGCACCATTCGGTTGTGCCGACAGATTCAAAGAACTGCATGGATGGATGCAGACTTCACCGGTAAGGCGCAAGCCATCACTAAGTTCATAATATCCTGTAATACAGTATATAAAGATAGATACACGTTCAATCAAAAAATCATCGAAATTTGAGAAACGCGCTCCAAGGTTCCAAGGATGCGTCTGGTCAAAAATATTGCCTTCGATGCTAAAAGCAACATTCAGCGGCTCGAAAACCGTGCCCATACCGCCATCTAAGCGAAGCGGAATCTCGGCAATGTAACGGTTGAAAAGACCTAATTGGAAATTGAAATGGCGGTTGCGCCAGCCAAGGTCTAACAAAGCGTTGAATTCCTGCAATTTGTAGTTCGGATACAAACGATAAAGGTAACGGTTCTCCAAATAGAGCGTCCCGCTTTTTGCCTGAAGCAAATCGTTTTGCCAGAACAGATTGATGGCGAATGGATTGCCAAATGTCTCTTGCAGGCCTAAACCCATTTTGAATGTCTTGTTGAGCTGATAGTCGCCCTTGGCTGCTAACGAGAATCCGCTACCCGATGTTCGGGTGTAATCGTACTCGCCATAAGCCTCCAAAGTCCATTGCGCTTGTGCGTAACAAATTGAAAATAATAAACTTAGTGTAAAAATAAATCTTTTCATAGAGTGTTGTTTGTGTATACGATTATTTCCGTGCAAAAATAGTAAAATAAGCTACTAATCAAAGTAAAATCCAAAATGTTGCATTGAAATTTCAGACAGAATCCGAAAAATGATGTTTTTGGCTTATTTTTGCAAGACAAACCATTAAAAAATGAGAAAATTAAATCTGATAATTTTAGCCTTGATTTTGCTTGCATCATGCACAAATACATCAAACGAGCCAACTAAAACCATTGAAAACAAAACAGTTACGCAAAACAAACTTGTCGAATGGCGCAATTCGCATTTCGGAATGTTCGTGCATTTCGGCATTTATTCCGAATTGGGCGGCGTTTGGCAAGGCAAACAGATTCCATTTTATGCCGAACAAATCATGAACCATGCAAGGATTCCGATTGCTGATTATGAGGAAGTTGCACATCAATTTAATCCCATGGAATGGAATGCCGACACGATTGTGAAACTGGCAAAAGACGCAGGCATGAGATACATCGTGTTCACGACGAAACATCACGATGGTTTCTGTATGTTCAAAACGCAAACCACTGATTACAACATAGTTGACTTCACACCATTTGGCAGAGATGTTTTGGCGGAATTGGCCGAAGCCTGCAAGAAATACGACATGAAACTCGGTTTGTATTATTCCCTCCCCGACTGGCATTTCCCGAATGGCATCGCCCGAATGGAACCTGACACTGCGACCGACTGCACCGAATTTGTCAATCTGGTTTACTCGCCATTGGAAATCATCACGCCCGAACTGGAAGATTATATCGTGAACCAACTCACTGAATTACTGACAAATTACGGCGAAATCGAAACCCTTTGGTTCGATATGGGTTTGCCGACCGCCGAACAAAGCCAACGTTTCCGCGAAACGGTGAAAACACTTCAACCTCAATGTCTTATCAGCGGACGCATCATGAACAATTACGGCGATTACCTCACCTTACCCGACAATGGCGATGTGGTCGGTTACACTGATGTCTTTTGGGACAATCCGGCATCGCTTTATGGTTCGTGGGGCTACAAATCGTGGATAACGCGCCCCGATATTAGCCAACAAATTGAAAGACAATTGGATAGATTATTCAGCACAGTCAGTCATGGCGGCGTTTTCCTGCTCAACATCGGTCCAAAGGGCGATGGTAGCGTCTTGGATTATGAAAAATCGGTTTTGCGAGGCATAGGTTCCTATCTTGCCGCCCACCCTGACACTTTGAATACCGTCGTGGTCAAGCAACCCGAAGCGGAAATCATTACAGAGAATGCTAATGGATTCATTCTCAGCAATGAAAATGGTCTCACCCATGCTGCTTTCGATGCCACGACCTACATGACGACCGAGGCAGATTCATGGAAATCATGGAAAATTTCAGTTTCGGAACCGGCTGATTATGATGTCTTCATCGAATACTTACCCGAAAACGATGCAAAGAAATACGTTTTCCATTATGATAATCAGGAATTTACAAGGATTCTTCCTGGTGTCGACAGAATGTATCAGACTGCTTATATCGGTAAAATGCAACTCACAGAAGGCGAGCACGATTTCATTTTGGAACAAGCCGAAAAAAGCAATCCTCTCGAGCCAATCGGATTGAAACTCAAGAGGATTGTGTTGCGGAAGATATAAACAGTCACTCATTTCGACAAGCTCAATGAGCGATTAATTCTCATTGTCTAATTGTCCAAAAGTCAATATGTCCAATTATCCCCCTTACGCCCAAATCAGCAAGCCGCCGCAAATGATTAAACCTGTGACAAACAGGTCGATAATGCAGAAACCCATGATGTCTTTGGCATCCAGTTTAGCGATGGCCAAAGCAGGCAAAGCCCAGAATGGTTGAATCAAGTTGGTCCAGGCATCGCCCCATGAGATGGCCATACCCGTCAGACCTGGGTCGACGCCCAAAGTAGCGGCAGCGGTAAACATAATCGGAGCTTGGATTGCCCAGTGACCGCCACCCGAAGGAACGAACATATTCAAAATGGCAGCGCACAGGAAGGTGAACAATGGGTAAGTCTTTGGCGTTGAGATGGCTACGCATCCATTACTGATGACTTCGCCAAGGCAAATACCCGATGCGCCAACGCCCGTAATAATGCCCATGATACCGGCATAGAACGGGAATTGCAGAATGATACCAGCGGCACCCGATACGGATTTTCCAAAAGCACGCACGTAGGCCAATGGCGTTCCATGCAAGACAATACCCAAAAACAGGAACAGCATGATAACGGCTCCTAAATCGAAAGCACCATCTCTAAAGAACAGATGTATAATAAGATAGGCAAATCCAAGTAAAGCAATAATCCAACTCAAGACGCGGCTGTTCTCCATTTTTTCGGCAGGTGTAGTAGCCTTTTCAACCGTTTTCGTATCTTCTTCGTACAGCAAAGATGGTTCAATGCACACGACATTGTCGCCTTTTGGATGCATTAAAGCGTTGACAATCACGATGGCAACGATTACCACGACCACCATGATTAAATTATGCGGGTCAAGAATGGTTTGGGTGATTGGCAAAGGATCGATGAGAGCGCCATTGGTAACCTTTTCCAAATTACTTTCCTTTGAGGCCAAAGTCAGCGGAATGGAACCGGAAAGGCCAGCGTGCCAAACCACGAAGCCGCTGTAAGCCGAAGCAATCAAAAGACGGTAGTCGACACCTTTCAGTTTCTTGGCGATTTCCTTGGCAAAAATGACACCAACAATAAGGCCGAAGCCCCAGTTCAACCAGCAAGCAATGGCGGAAATACCTGTAACCAAAGCAATTGCACCAGCAGGAGTTTTCGGTTTTGCTGCCAATGCGCTGATGCCGCGTTTAATGGCTGGCGCAGCCGCCAAAGCTGAACCGCTGACCAAAACCAAAGCCATTTGCATGGCAAAAGTCAGCAAGGACCAAACGCCATTGCCCCAGTGTTCGACGACCTCAACAGGTGTTTGATGACAGACCGGAATGGCAATGACAATTGCCACAAGGGTCAAAATAACCGCAAAAATGAAAGGCTCAGGCAGCCATTTCTGGACTAATTTCACGCAAGCCCTTATAATACGCTGAAACATAATGTATTAAATTAAAAAAACCGTTTATTCAATCACGAGTTTCTGAGTCTCCACACAACCGCCCAACATCTTAACCGTATAAATGCCGGCTGGCAACTTGCTCACATCAATTGTGCGTTGACCTTCAACGGTGAAATACATCACTTCCTGACCTTGCATATTGACAATCAGCACACTGACAGCACCTTTTTCATAGTCCGTATTGATGGTCAACTGGTTTTTGGCAGGATTTGGATACAATTTTGCCGTGAACAAAGGCTCGGTTTCAATCGGATTCACACTCAAAATCATTTCTTCATCATTACTGTAGGTAATCACTTTGCCGGCCACACGCAAAACAGGATTATCGGGTGCGCTGCAATCGGTGCAGGTTTCGCCATCGATGCAGTCAGGATGGTTCGGATGGCAATAATCGAGATAAGTCGGATCAAACTGATAGAACAATTCTGCGCTGCTATTCGACACATAATCAGTCAAATCGAAATCCCAGACTAAACCGATGGAACCAGGGCACCAACCACTGCGGTTATAAGTCCAAGTGCCGTTTTGCGGCGAACACCCTGCAGGATTCGGGTTGCAAGTCCTCCAAAGATGTTGGTCGTATTTGTTTTCGCCATTGATTAAAATATGGTGTGTTGCCTCGTAAAATTCAGCCGCATTGCCCGTATTGTATGTTCCGTTTTGGCCACTGCTCCAGTTGTGTCCCGTGGTCGTGATTTTCAGTTTAGCAGCCTGAGCCTTGTCGCCAAATGCGTAATCCACAACAGGAACCGGTTGCTGGTTGGCATAATCTCCGAAACTGAAAATGCCCGACCAAATTTCCTTGACATCAGCATAAAGATATTCCGGCGAGCCTTTCGTATAAGTGAAAGTCAAATTCGGATTGTAGCCCGAACCGCTCCAAGTCTCGAAATAAAGTTCAAATTCAACCAAGCCTTGAAGCACTGATGTATAGTCTGTTATGTCCAAATCGTCTTCGCACTGCTTGCCAAAAGGCGTGATGTAGCGGAACAGTTCCATCCATTCGCCACGGTAATTCCTGACCCTAACGCCGCCGACTCTGTCGTATGCATCGCAGTTGCCATTCACGCAATTGTGATCGTAGTGTGCCATGATGTTGTTGAAGACTCCGACATGCGATGGCAGCGCATATTCGCCGCGAACAGTCTGAGCTGATGGCGTGCAAACCAAATCACCGTGCAAAGTCGGGATGTCCATCGTATTTTCAATCTGATTTGTCACTTCAAATGAATTGTTAAATACCGTTGTCTTACCACCTGATTGTGTTATGGTTACAGTCATATTGTAAGAGCCGAAAGCACTTGGTGTCCAAACATTATAGAAATAACCGTTTTCAGGATTATCAGGATAATCAGTATGCAACGTAATTTCCTGACCGTCGATGCTGCAAGTCACATTGGTGAACTTCACGACTTCAGGATGTTCGATGTAAGCCGAAACGACAAGCATCACAGGGTGAAGCGTTTCCATGTAGACCTTTGTGCCTTCATACGGGCGGCGAATCGTTACTTCCGGTTCATATTGGTCGGGGTCGACGACTTCAAAAGTCTTGAAGACATCAGGTGCAGGCAACCACAAATCATCGCCTGGCTGGTATGCTTTCACCTTTACGATGCCAGTTTCACCTGTCAATGAAAGGACATTATCTTGTAAAGTTGCCGGACCTTCAATCAATTCAAAACTCACTGGAAGACCTGAAGTAGAACTTGCAGTAAGTTCAATTGGATCGTTATAAACCAATTGGTTAGGAATGTCTTCCATTTCAAT
>CALGBV010000027.1 GCA_937884015.1 uncultured Bacteroidales bacterium | reverse complement strand
CGGGTGTATTCCATTTCGGAACGCATTAACGCTTGACTGTAGAGACGCGATGAATTGCGTCACAAATAAAAACAATTCGACAATTTGCGAATTCTAATAAAAAAATCATTATTTTTGCAGCATGTTAGTCATTTTTGACCAAACATATTTGAAAGAATTATATGAGCAAGGTAAAACCGATGACAAAAAACATCGTTTTCAACCTGACATCATCAAAAGATACCAACAAAGAATCAAGACTCTTGCTGCTGCACCGCGCATTGAGACTTTGTTCCAAATGAAATCGCTGAATTATGAAGTACTAAAAGGCGACAAAAAAGGCACATCGTCAATTCGCGTTAATGACCAATACAGGATTGAATTCACGGTAACTTTAATCAATGACGATTCGATTGTAACTATCTGCAACATACTTGATTTGACAAACCATTATAAATAAACAATATGATTACTTTGAAAGACATCAACCCCGAAATGATTGCCAACAACCTTACTCCGTCAGAACCAGTCCATCCCGGACTTGTCTTGAAAGAGGAAATAGAGTGTCGCGGCATTTCGCAGAAACAACTGGCACGGCAAATGTCGGTTTCCTATACGGTTCTGAATGAAATCCTGAACGGGAAACGCCCTATTTCAACCGATTACGCTTTGTATTTGGAAGCTGCCTTAGGCATCGATGCGCAGCTTTGGATTCAGATGCAAGCCGATTACAATCTGCAAGTTGCAAAAGCCGACAAGACCGTCATGCAACGCATCCTAGAAATCAGGAAAATGGTGGCGGTGCTTTGAAGGTCTATAAAGTAGAGACGCGATTCATCGCGTCTCATATAATAATTTGATACAGCGAAGACGCGATAAATCGCGTCTCTACAATAAAAAATCCACCGAAAAGGTGGATTTTTTTTGTCGTTTATCGTATTGAAAGATAAATCAATACATATCGTCGATGCCGCCGTCGAAACCTTCGTCGAAGCTGTCGCCGAATTCGTCTGCGAAGTCTTCTTCGTCGTATTCGTCTTCAAATTCATCGAAAGGCGAGTCATCGGCGAGGTCGCTGTTTTCCCAGTCGTAGTCTTCGTCGAGTTTGCCTTGCGTGAATTCGTCTTCTTCGTCAAGGCCGCCGATGAATTCATCGATTTCGTCGTCGCTCATTTTGTCAAAATTGACATCGAGCAAAGCCGAGTCGTTGATGGCGCGGTTCATCGATTTTAGTTCACGCATCACGCGGGGCGAAACGTAAAACTCATCGATGTTTTCTTCGCAGTATTTGATGTATTTCGGATCGATTTCGTAAACTTCCGCGATAGTCATGCCTTCGTATTTGCCGAAGGTGAAAATGGAATCAGTGTCGTAAAATTTCATGATATTGTTGTTTGTTAGTTTGTCCTGTTGTTTAAATCGGCGGCAAATATCTGCAAAATCTTGCTAATAGATGCCGTTTTTGGAAAATTATTTTTTAAAGGCGAAAAATACCGCCAAAATGATGAAGATAAAGGAAATGAGATGGTTCCAGCGGAATGTCTCCGTCTTAAATACCGTAACGACAATGATGGTGAAAACTGTCAGCGAGACGGCCTCCTGAATGACTTTCAACTGAATAAGGTTGAAAGGACCACCGTTGATGGCCGATCCGATGCGGTTGGCGGGAACCATGAAAGAATACTCGAAAAGGGCGATGCCCCACGAGACCAGAATGACGAGAATCAGCGGCCAGTCCTTGAATGATGGGACGATTTGCGCCAGTTTCAGTTGCCCGTACCAGGCAAAGGTCATAAAAATGTTCGAAATGACGAGTAATCCGATGGTGTAAAATGCTTTCATTGTGATTGCTTTTAAAAAAGTGCGCAAAGGTAAGAAATTGTTTCGTTGAGATTGCCTGACGGCAAGAAATCTTTCAAAAATTAAAAACAAAAAAACTATCAAAAGTCATTAGTGTCTGATAAAAATAGTCCATCATAAGTCTTTTTTATCATGAATTTTAGAATTTGAGAAGCCTGTCGGACGTGTTGGACATCGTGCTACGGAAATTCATTGGAATTAAAGCCTTTCGCTTCGCTCAAGGAAGGCGAAGCAGTTTCCTATGGATTCTCGTGCGAAGCACCAACTTCAAGTAGAACTGTGTCCAATAAAAATTCTGAAATTCTCTAATTCTTGACAAGGAAAAAAGACATTAAACGGTTTAAAGATAAGTATCCCGCAATCATTTTCCTTAAATTCAAAACTGCTTCTAAGTGATTTTTCCTATTTTTGCAAAAATATGTACAGCATGGATATAAAGGGAAAAATAGAAGCATCGATTGAGGTCAAGAAACTGATTTTGAATGACGATGCGTTTGTTGGAAACATAGCGAAAGCCGCTGAAATCTGCATTGAGGCTTTGCGCAACGGCGGCAGGATGTGGTTCTGCGGCAATGGTGGTAGTGCTGCCGATGCCCAGCATCTTGCGGCTGAACTGAGTGGCCGTTTCTATAAGGAACGCCGTCCGCTGCCAGCCGAGGCTTTGCATGTGAACGCCAGTTTCATGACAGCCGTGGCTAATGATTTCGGTTTCGACCAGACCTACGCCCGCATGCTTCGCGGCAGCGCCCGCAAAGGTGATGTGCTGGTTGCCATCAGCACATCGGGCAATTCGGTGAATGTTCTGAATGCCATCGGCGAAGCCAAACTGCTTGAAATTCCTGTCATCGGCATGACGGGTGAGACGGGTGGCCGAATGGAAAACCTCTGCAAGGTGCTGCTCAATGTGCCGAGTCAGGATACGCCGCGCATTCAGGAGGCACACATCATGATTGGACACATTATTTGCGAGCAAATTGAAAACACGTTATTTCAATAACTTAGATTAGGAGACGTTGCACGCAACGTCTCTACGTACCCAAAATGAAGGATTGGAATCATATCATAAATAAGGACTGGACGCTTTTCCTTGACCGCGATGGCGTCATCAATAAGCGCATTGTGGATGGCTATGTCACCCGTTGGGATGAGTTTGAATTTCTGCCTGGCGTGTTGGATGCCATGAAGGTCTTTTCGGAACGTTTCAAATATATCGTTCTGGTTTCCAATCAGCAAGGCGTAGGGAAGGGACTGATGACGGAGGATGATCTGGATGCCGTTCACGATGCCATGATGCAAGAGATTGAATCCCATGAGGGTCGGATTGACGTCCTTTTATGCTGTACACAATTGGCTTCCGACCCTGATAATTACCGCAAGTCCAAACCTGACATGGCTTTTACGGCTCAAGAAATTTTCCCCGACATCGATTTCTCAAAATCGCTGATGATTGGCGATGGTCAGTCGGACATTGATTTCGGCCACAATGCCGGAATGTACACGGTTTTCATCGGTGAGGAAAATCCGAGCGCCGATGATAGTTTCCTAAGTTTATATGAATTTTCAAAACTGTTGAATCAATGAATGCAACGATAATTCTCATTGTTTTTGTCGTCTATACGGCTTTGCTTTTTTTGGTCTCGCATTTGACCTCGCGCAAGTCGGACAACCAGTCGTTTTTTACAGGCAACCGCAAATCGCCTTGGTTTGTCGTGGCCTACGGCATGATTGGTGCCTCGCTTTCCGGCGTGACTTTCATGTCGGTGCCGGGTGGCGTTTACACGGGACAGTTTACCTATTTGCCCTTGGTCTTCGGCTATGTGATTGGCTATGCGGTGATCGCATTTCTGCTTTTGCCGCTTTACTATAGGTTGAACCTCACTTCCATTTATTCCTATTTGGAAATGCGTTTCGGACAAAAGTCGGAAAAGACGGGTGCGGCGTTTTTCATCTTGTCGCGACTGTTAGGTTCGGCATTGCGTATGTATTTGGTTGTTTTCGTGCTGTATGAATTTGTCTTCAAGATGTGGGGCATACCGTTTTGGGTGCCAGCGGTGGTTTTCATCGGCATCATTTTGCTTTATACTTTCCGAAGCGGCATCAAGACCGTTGTATGGACCGATACCTTGCAGACGACATTTTTGCTTTTGGCCGCCATCTTGACGGTGGTCTACATCTTGAAAAACTTAGGCATTTCGTATGGCGAACTCATGCACAAAGCCAGCGAACAAGGCTATACGAAGGTCTTTGAAACCGATTGGACGCACAACAAATTCTATCTGAAACAGATTTTGAGCGGTGCGTTCATCACCATCACGATGACGGGCCTCGACCAGGATATGATGCAGAAAAACCTGACTTGCAAGAATTTGCGTGATGCCCAAAAGAATGTCTTGACATCGAGTCTGCTGTACGTCGTGGTCAATGTGCTTTTCCTCAGTCTGGGTGCCGGTTTGATTTATTATGCACAGGCAACGGGATTCCAACTTCCTGTCAACGAGGCGGGTGTGGTGGTCAACGATAAGATTTTCCCATCGGTGGCCTTCTCTTTGAGTGCTTTCACGAGTGTGGTCTTTGTCTTAGGTCTGGTTGCAGCCGGTTATTCAAGCGCCGATGGCACTTTGACCGCCTTGACGACGACATTTTGCTACGATTTCCTGCATTTTGACAAGAATGATAAACTCACTGACAAGCAAATCACGAAGTACAGAAAACTCATTCATGTGGGTTTTGCCTTGCTTTATTTCGTGGTTATCATTCTGTTCAGGCCTTTCCATAACGAGTCATTGATTGACAAATTATTTGATATTGCGGGCTTTACCTATGGTCCGTTGTTGGGCTTGTATACCTTCGGCTTGTTTATGAAAAAATGGAAAACCAACGACAAGGCCGTGCCTTACATCGCTATTGCTGCGCCAATTATCAGTTATCTGCTGAAACTTTATTCGCCGCAACTTTTGTTCGGTTATCGTTTCGGTTTCGAAATCCTGATTGTGAACGGACTGCTGACTTTCTTGGCTTTGTGGGCATTCAGCAAGAAAACTGATTGCGCATTGAAATAAAATTCCTATTTTTGACCCATAAATTCAAACGATATGAGAAATACATTGATTAATAAGGCGTTTGCTACTTTGGCTTTCACCTTGGCTTTGGGAACGGCTGTTAATGCCCAAGTGACAACGACATTTTCGAAAAATGCAACTCCAGGTCAGCAGAGTGGCTTGTATTACGCTTTGCCACAGACGGTTTTACGCCTCGATTTCACGATTGAAGAAACCAGAATTGAAGAAGGCGCCTACGCCGATTATGCCATGCGTTATTTAGGCTCGTCCGAATATGCAGAGGAATCAGGTTCGGAATATAAGATATTGGATGTGAAGATGGTGCCAGTTGCTACTCCTGACCCGAATGCAACTTTCTATGTGGCTATTGGTACAGGCCGTGGTGCCTATAATGTCGATTTGGATGTCAACGAGCAGGGTATTATTCGCAGTATTGCTGCCGGAAATGCCATAAATGACGGTTATGAGCATCCTGAAAACGTCGTTTCGCAACCCGAACAGAAGGTTGAAAGTGCAAAACCTGGCAAGGGCATTTTCATTTCCACTGCCGGCAAGACAGATGACCAAGTGGCCAAAGAAATTGCAGCGAAGATTGAGGCTTTGGAAAAGGCCAAATATGATTTGATTACTGGATTTGTCGAGGTTTCCTACAGTGCCGAGACTTTGCAGAAAATGTTGGATGAAATCGATGCGATGGAAGAAGAATACAAGAGCTATTTCTTAGGCAATCGCACGGTAAAGACATACGTTCAAAGCGTTTACGTCATTCCGAACAAGGAAATCACGACCATGACGGTAGCTAAGTTCTCGGAAGACGAAGGCCTTTCGGTTGGCACGGCAGGTTCGGGAAGTCCTATCAGCGTTCAGACTTTGCCTTTGAATAGCATAGCCAATATCAACGCGCCAAGCCAGTCGGCCATTGAATCCATGTCGTACGAAGGCAAGGTGTTGTACCGTGTGCCTGACATGGCCAACGTGAAAGTCATGCTTTCGCGCGATGTGATTCTGGAAGACCGCGTTACGGTGAACCAGTTGGGCGTCATCCTCATGGCTCCGGTTGCCAACACCCGCCTGATGTTCAACACCGAAACGGGACAGATTTCCAATCTGAGAATGAAGTAAATCTTGATTTATTGAAGACTAAAGAAAACGCCTTTCGAATGAAGGGCGTTTTCTGCCTCTAATTTGTGAAAGATTAAACAAATTGCCAATGAGGAATATAAATATGAATGTTGAAACGAAATTGTTGGCTTGTTTTCTTTTGCTTTTCGTTTTGTCGGCATGTAACAGGCAGGGCAAGAGAGAAACGCATAGGGAAAATGTGTGTTTAAACAATAAAGGTTTTGAGTTTTTGCAAGCATATTATGATGACAGTGATGATAAATGTCTTGATTCGGCCCGCTTCTTTTTGGAAAAAGCATTAAAGAGCAATGATGGTAATTCTACAGCTTTTTACAACTTAATAATGGTTTTAGGATTGCAGGAAGAATACGAAGAAATGATTGAATTGTATCGGAAAAGATTGAACATGATTCACAAAAAGGCACATTTGGCAAAAGCCGAAACCTGTTTCGAGTTGGCTGTATTGTATGGAAAAACCGGTGATACGGTTTCCAAATGTGAAATGATGCAAAATGCATCCGTTGAGTTTGAAAAATGCTTCAGTCAAAAGCCGTTATCTGTAGATTTGGTAGTTTCATTCGTTTTATTCACAGCCTATAAGGATGGAAAAGAAGCGGCTTCGCAAGAATTGAAAAAATACAGGGAAGTATTTCCCGATGATGATTTTTATTCGGCTGTTGAAAGCGAATTGATAGAGTAGTCTAACCTATATGATTATTTCATTCCGTGGTGCAGCTGGTTTTCTGTGCATAAACCTATAATGGAATCAAATTGCTTCCTTAATCCTAACCAACTGCCTCAAAAGCGTTTCCACCAAATCTAAGCGAAGCATATTGGTGCTATCCGACTTGGCTTTTGAAGGCTCGGGGTGTGTTTCCATGAAGATGCCATCGGCACCGGCGGCTATGCCAGCCTTGGCGATGAGACCGATGAGTTCGGGTTTGCCACCTGTCACGCCGCAGGTCTGGTTGGGCTGTTGCAGCGAGTGGGTCACGTCGAGGATGACGGGTGTGCCGAATTGCTGCATGGCGGCTATGTTGCGGTAGTCGACTACCAAATCCTGATAGCCGAACATAGAACCTCTCTCAGTTAACATGACTTTTCCGTTGCCCGATTGCCTCACTTTGTCGACGGCAAAGCCCATGGCTTCGCCCGAAAGGAATTGTCCCTTCTTGATGTTAATGGTCTTGCCTGTTTTGGCAGCGGCCACTAATAAATCGGTCTGACGACAAAGAAAAGCTGGAATTTGCAGAATGTCAACATATTCGGCGGCCATATTCGCTTCTTCTGCTGCATGGATGTCGGTGACGACGGGAACGCCGAATTCGGCTTTCACTTTGGCCAAGACCTTTAAAGCTTTTTCATCGCCAATGCCGGTGAAGGAATCCAAGCGCGAGCGGTTTGCCTTGCGGTAGGAACCTTTGAAGACAAACGGAATGTCAAACTTTGCGGTGATTTCTTTCAGCGTTTCGGCAATGTGCAGAGGAGAGGTCTCGTCTTCAATGACGCAGGGACCGGCCAAAAGGAAAAAGCGGTCGTTGCGCAGGTTTTTCAGAAAGTCGAATTGTGTTGCATCCATGATGAAAAATTTTTGCAAAGATAATCGTTTTTGTCACAAAACTTTCAAAACTGTCTCAAAACCTATTTTGGGGAAATTCGCAACCGCTCATTTCCTTTGTCAAACTCCGTTTGACATTCTGGATTTTCTGATAATGAGTGATGCAATCACGGTTTAGGAAAGGCAGCGGCGGTTGCCCGCTGCATACCAAATAGTTTGTTACCAAAGGAATGAAGCAAGAAAGAAAAAAGTTTTGCAGGTTTTGTGAAATCACTGCTTGAAACGCGGGTGATAGCAAGATAAGGTTTCGCGGAGCAATTCGTCGGAGATGTGCGTGTAGATTTCAGTTGTGCTCACACTTGCATGACCTAGCATCTGCTGCACGGCCAAGAGATTGGCACCGCCTTCAAGCAAATGCGTGGCAAAGGAATGGCGGAAAGTGTGCGGACTGATGCTCTTTTCAATGTTGTTGGTTTCGGCTAACTCCTTCACAATTAGGAAGACCATTTGTCGGGTGAGTCCGCTTCCGCGCCGGTTGAGGAAAACGGTGTCGGTGAATTTAGGTTTTACGTTGATGTGCAATCTTTCGCCTTCGATGTAATTGTATAGGATTTTAAGGCTTCCGTCACCAATGGGAATGAGCCTTTCCTTGTCGCCTTTTCCGATGACACGGATAAAGCCGTCGTTTTTGTATATATTGCTGATTTGTAAGTCGATGATTTCCGAAACGCGCAAGCCGCAACCATACATCACTTCAATCATGGCTTTGTTGCGGTGGCCGTTGGGCTGACTGAGGTCGATGCTGTCAATCATTTTCTGGATTTCGTCGTAGGTCAGCACTTCGGGCAGATGCCGTCCCAATGTGGGCGAATTGATGAGTGCGGTTGGGTCGACTTCAACGACTTCTTCGTTTTGCAGGTAGCGGTAGAATGATTTCAACCCGGAAAGGATTCTCGCCTGCGATTTGGCACCTATGTTTAAATCGTAAAGGTAGGCGAAAAAGTTTTCGATGGTTTGCATTTCGATGTCAGCTAACTCGGTGGATACACCTTGTGCTTGCAGATATTGCAAAAAAAGACTGACATCGTGGTCGTAGGCCGCAATGCTGTTTTCCGAAAGGGATTGCTCAAGGCGCAGGTAATCGGTGTAGTGTTTTATGAGTTTCGGGCTGATGTTCATGCTTTTTTTGTATTAAAATAGGGACTTGGGATTCAACCAAAATCACCAAGTCCCTTAATCATAATGTCCTATGCGGATTAATCCAAAGTGTGGATTACGAGGCCTGAACGGAGTTTTGGTTCAAACCAGGTGGTCTTTGGAGGCATGATGTTGCCGCTGTCAGCGATGTCGATGATCTGCTTCATTGAAACAGGATACATGGCGAAAGCAACAGCCATTTCACCGCTGTCGACACGGCGTTTCAGTTCGCCGAGACCACGGATACCGCCAACGAAGTCGATGCGCTTGTCGGTGCGGAGGTCCTTAATGCCGAGGATGTTGTCGAGAACATTGTCGCTCAGAATCTTAACGTCGAGGACGCCGATTGGGTCGTTGTCGTCGTAAGTGCCAGCCTTGGCAGTCATCTTGTACCAGTGACCATCAAGGTACATGCTGTGTTCGTGCAGCTTAGCAGGCTTGTAGATTTCTGTGCCCATGTCTTCAACGACGTAGGTCTTGCCCAGAGCAGCGATGAACTGATCCTTGTTGAGGCCGTTGAGGTCTTTCACAACGCGGTTGTAGTCGATGACTTTCAGTTGGTTATCTGGGAAGATAACGGTCATGAAGAAGTTGTATTCTTCCTTGCCAGTGTGAGCGGGGTTGTGCTCCTTCTTCTCCTGTCCGACGAGGGCAGCAGCAGCGCTACGGTGGTGACCGTCAGCGATGTACATGGCAGGAACCTTAGTGGCGAAGAGTTCAACGAGGCGGGCAATGATAGCCTTGTCATCGATGACCCAGAAACGGTGGCCGAAGCCATCTTCCTTAGCGATGAAGTCGTAAACCGGTTTGCCAGCGATGATCTTGTTGACGATTTCGTCGATTTCGTTGACAGCTGGATAAGCGAAGAACACAGGTTCAACGTTAGCGTTGGTGAGGCGGACGTGCTTCATGCGGTCTTCTTCCTTGTCCTTACGGGTCAGTTCGTGCTTCTTGATGACTTTGTTGACGTAATCTTCGCTGAAAGCGCAAGCCACGATACCATATTGCCAGTGAGCTTTAGCATCGG
>CALGBV010000026.1 GCA_937884015.1 uncultured Bacteroidales bacterium | reverse complement strand
GAAGGGCACACTTTTGTCCAAGAGATTACAGCCGTGTCCGTGGATACGGTTGGCACCATCCAAATCCTTGGTTTGCTCGCGCATCATCTCCAACTGCTGCGGCAGGTCCATAATAGTCACCTCGACCTCCTGATTGTAGGTTACGCACTGTGTTGCCCAACGACCGGTGTTTCCGCCCACATCCAACAATGTTTTGGGGTGCTTGGCAAAGACGATTTCCAAAGCCTGTTGAAAGGAGTTGTCGGAATAGAAATGGTCAAAGCCAAACCAACTTTTCTGCACCTGAGGCGGCAATTGCGAAAGACCTTCGTAAACCGTCGGCCAACTGCCGAAATGCTCCAGACCGGCAGGACGGCCTTCCAAAAGCGACTCCTCGAGATGGAACCAGCCTTCGTAATTCACATCGTGGTTGAAATCCATGTTGACGCGCGTCAACTGGTCGGTGAGCAAAAACCAGCCCGTTTTCGACAAAGTGAAACGGTCGCTATCCTTGTCAATCAACACGATGCCGATGCACAGCGAACCTTCGAGCAACACTTTGACGGCATAAGGCGAAAGACCTGTCTTTTCTACGATTTCGGCTTGCGTCAAACCATTATCGCTGTTGCGCAACAAGTCCAAAATGCCAAACTTGACCATCAAGCGGCCAACCTGGAAAACGATTGGACCCCATGCGATGAACTCTGCACGGCGTTGCGCTTCGCGCGCCGAGTAATGCTCTTCGGTATATTCTTTTTCTAATGCTGGGAATAAATTCATATCCTTATTGATTTATCTTTTTGATTACCAATGCACTATTAGTTCCGCCAAAGCCAAACGAATTGGAAAGAACCGTATTCAGTTCCTTTTCGGTCGGTCTGGCAATGATATTCAGACCTTTTGAATAATCGTCAGGGTTTTCGAAATTGATGTTCGGGGCGATAAAGCCATTTTGCATCATCAGGATGCAATAAACGATTTCGCTTGCGCCCGCCATCCAACATTCGTGACCTGTCATTGATTTGGTCGACGAAATCGGCGTTTGGGTCGCGCCAAACATTTTCTGAAGCGCCATGGCCTCAAACATATCGCCTTGCGGCGTCGATGTGGCATGAGCATTCACATAATCAATGTCTTTCGCCGTGAGGCCGGCTTCGTTCAGGGCGCGTGTCATGGCACGGAAACAGCCATCCTCGCTGGGTTGCGAGATGTGAGGCTCGCCATTCGATGAAAAACCATAGCCGCACACTTCGGCATAAATCCTTGCGCCACGGGCAACAGCATGGTCATAATCTTCCAAAACCAAAGAAGCCGCGCCACCACTCGGAATCAAGCCATCGCGATCCTTATCGAAAGGACGGGAAGCTTTGGTCGGCTCAT
>CALGBV010000025.1 GCA_937884015.1 uncultured Bacteroidales bacterium | reverse complement strand
TCTGCCTTAAAGTGACATTCATTTTTGCTTCTTCAATATTCTGCTGATTCATTAAAGCTTTCGGCATATTCAATTCTTTTTCTGCAAAGATAATACATTTTTTTGAATTGTGAAACTACCACCCCGAAAATTTGCATATTTGCATGAAATTATGTCAGTCAGAAGAAGAGCTCGACGGCCGAACTCACTATGTTAGTCGCGAACGGCAGTGAGTCCCGAAGGGATGCAAAGCACAAGGGGAAGGCAATTTGCTTTCGCGATTTAGAAAAACAAATATTACTGTCCGGTAAAAATACATCCATAATAAATGCGTTCTCCGCAATGGATTTCTAAAAAATAGATTTCAAGGAGCTTGCTCCTTCATTAATTTCTGGCTCAAAGAGCCAAGAATTTGGCTTTCCTTTCAGCCGCCGAGCTAAACCTTCTCTAATTCTCTAATTCTTGATAAATAAAAAGAAACTCACTTGAAAAAAGCATTGCTCATCAATATAATCGTGTTCATCACGTCGATGATGTTTGCACAAAACACCGTCACAGGCGTGTTTTCGGATTATGCTGGCCAGAAAATCAGTCTGACCGGTTTTTCCGGCTTCGACACCTATGTTATTAATAGCACGACCGCCAACGCTGAAGGTGTTTTCAGCCTTTCTTTCGGCGGAAATGATTGTGGCATGGCAATGCTTGCATCGGAAAGTTGCCAAACGTTTTTGGTTGTCTTGGCCGAAAATGAAGACTTGCAACTGAAAGGCAGAAATTTTGCTGATACGGAAAATATCGAAATCGTCAATGGCCATCAAAATCAGGTCTTTGCGCAATATGCCACCGAGCATCCGATTCGTGAAGATGCATTGAATGCATGGAATTTTTTGGAACAGCTCTATGAGGAAAATGCCATTCTTGCAAAGCATAAAGACGTGAAGCAAGCCATTTTGTGGGAGCAGGCGCAGCTAAAAGGAGAAGAAGAGAAATTCTGGATTCTTAACACATCTTCCAATGATTACATTGGCTGGTATTTGCCCATGCGGAAACTGGTCAGTTCGGTTCCCGCCATTGCGCAATACCGTACCGATGAAATTCCTGAAACCGTGACCGCTCTCCGCAACATCAATTATTGCGACGAGCGTCTGCAAAAAAGCGGCTTGCTGAAAGAAACCATCGATAATCATTTCTGGCTCATCGAGAACAGCGGAAAATCTTTGGAATCACTATCTGAGGAAATGAACATTTCCATCGATTGCATGGTGGAAAATCTGTTGAAAGACGAGATGAAACTGAATGTCATCAGCGAATATCTGTTCAAGTTATTGGAAAAACGCAGTCTTTTCGCTGCTTCCGAACACTTGGCTTTGAAACTGCTAAACGAACATAGTTGCACGCTCGACAGCGATTTTGCTTCACAATTAGAGAGTTATCGCGCAATGAAGATTGGCAATATGGTGCCGGATTTCGATTTTAAATCGACGGTGGTGGCTCCGGGCTACGCGAAAACGCCGAAGAAACTTTCTGAAATCTCAAGTCAATATGTGCTTTTGGTTTTCGGTGCCAGCTGGTGTCCGCAATGCCCGCAGGAACTGCTGAAACTGGCTAATCTACACGAAAAATGGAAATCGCAAGGCATTGAGATTGTTTTCGTTTCGCTTGACGAAGATGAAACCCTATTCAGGAACTTTACAGAGATTTTCCCATTCATCAGCGTTTGCGACTTTCAGAAATGGGACAGTCCGATAGTGGAAAAATATCACGTCTTTGCCACGCCGACATTCTTTCTGCTTGATAATGAACGGAAAATAAAATTGTATCCCAAATCTGTCAGCCAGATGGATTCATGGGTGGAGTATTTTTTAATTCAAGGAAACAAACAATGAAATCATCACGCATCGTAACAGCCGTTTGCATTGTTTTGGCATTTGTTTGCCAAGGCTGCGGCATTTATTCCTTTTCAGGCGCATCGATTCCGGCCGAAGCCAAAACCGTTTCGGTGCAGTATTTCCCCAACCATGCGCAATTGGTCAGCCCGACTTTGAGCAATGAATTTACTACGGCTCTGCGCGATGCGATGATGAACCAGACGACGCTCGACATGGTTGATGATGGCGGCGACCTTAATTTTGAAGGCGAAATCACCAACTATCAGACTTCGCCAATCGCCATCACGGCAGGACAGACAGCCGCCTTGAACCGGCTTACGATTACCGTAAAAGTCAGGTTCTCGAACCGTTTCGACGACACGAAAGACTTTGAAAGCACATTTTCGAGATATGAGGATTATCCCAGCGACCAGGATTTGAATTCCGTTCAGGAAACCCTTTCGGCAACGATTATCGAGGCACTCGTGGAGGATATTTTCAATAAGGCATTGGTGAATTGGTAATGTGGATTTTTGGACAATTTGACAATTTGACATTTGGACATTTAGACATTTGGACGATTTGACTTTTAGACGGCCTTTTTTTGAGGCCGTCATTCCCGCGAAGGCGGGAATCTCATTGAGGATACTCATTCATTAGAATCTTTAAATTTTAAATCTTTGAATCTTAAATAACTACCTTATATGAATCAGGAAGAATTTTTCAA
>CALGBV010000024.1 GCA_937884015.1 uncultured Bacteroidales bacterium | reverse complement strand
TGTCTACACTCAGGCAGGCATTGATGAAGTTGGCGGTCCAGACCTCAACAACAACTACACTGGCCCAGCAGTCATCAGCAGCGAACCAATGGAAATGACCGCTTTCGCTGACGGCGGCACCACCACTGGCTATCTTCCAATGTATGGTTTCTATGCTGATTCCTACACCCGTTCACAGTATGTGATTCCAGCTGCTGAAATCGCCCAAATGGCCGGTTGCCCAATCAACAGCCTCACTTACTACACAACTTCCACTCCAGCTAACTGGAACACTACATTCCAGGTTTACCTGGCCGAAGTGAACTTCACCAGCATGACCAACTTCGTCGACCCAGCTACGGCTACCACAGTCTACACTGGTGCTCTCGGCATCGTTGACGGTCAGATGGTCGTTACATTCGATACGCCTTACCAGTACAATGGCGGCAACCTGCTCATCGGCATGGACTGCCTCGAATGCAACAACTATTCAAGCTGTTACTTCAAGTGCGTTGCAATGACTGGCGCAGGCTTGTACGCTTACAACTACAGCGCTCCTACCTTCACATCAGGTAACGCCGTTCCTTACGCTCCTACAACCACATTCGGTTATATGGGCCGCAATGCTAACCGCGATGACAACGTGCTGACCTACAACTTCGATGACGGCACCCTCCAGGGTTGGACTACCATCGATGCTGATGGCGACGGTATCAATTGGTTCGCTTCATCAAGCCATGCTGCACACAGCGGTTCATACGCTGCTGTTTCTCAATCATACAGACAGGTTCTTTATCCTAACAACTACTTCGTTTCACCACAGCTCACCTTGGGCGAAGGCGCAAGCATCAGTTTCTATGAAGCTGCATACTATGGTTGGCCAGAACCTATTAGCCTCATGGTTTCAACAACCGGAACCAATCCTTCTGACTTCACTTCAATCCAAGATTGGACTTTTAGCAATCACCATGCAGATGTTGGTTTTGCACAACAGACCGTTGACCTGAGCGCATACGCTGGCCAGCAGGTTTACCTCGCTTTCCGTCATCATGATTCATCTGACAATTATGCTATCTGCATTGACGACATCACCGTCAATCTCGGTGGCACACCTGGCCCAGCTCCAGTTCCTGGCGACCAGCTCATCACCAACATGACCATGCTTCCTGGTACCTACTACATCGCTGCTTCTTCAACAGCCGATGCTTGGGATGTCATCCTCAATGCCAGCGAACTGCCATGCCCGGATGAAATCACAGCCGCCAACTGCGTCCAGCCAGCTGACGACTCAGACGGCATCGACCCGACCGCAGTCACCTTGAAGTGGCACCTCAGCCCTTACACCACCGAATACCGCCTCGTCTTCGGCAGCACATACTACTGCGAAAACGTCCTGGTTGACTGGACACGCGACCTGGCTGAAAGCTACACCGTCCGCAACCTCTTCAACAACACCAACTACTTCTGGAGAATTGAAGAACGCAACGACGGCTGCCCACAAGGCGTCCAAGGTCCTGTCTGGGGCTTCACAACCACTTTCAATGCTCCTACCAACCTGCACGCAACCAATGCTAACGGCGCTAACATCTACGAAGGCGAAACCCTGAATCTGGCTTGGACTCCAATCGTTGACCGTACCTTCCGTTCATACAACATCTACATGGACGGCGAACTCATCGGCACAACTCCATCCAATCCTAACCCATCAGCTACAACGACATTCGACGTTGAAGGTCTGAGCTACAACATGGATGGTCACATTTTCTGGGTTACCGCTTACTACGACGAAGGCGAATCAGGTCCTAGCAACGAACTGCTCGTCACCGTTTCAGGCAACGGCAGAGTCGCAGGTCACGTCTACGAACAGGACGGCGTCACCGGCATCGCCAACGCTATCGTCACCTTCAACGGTAATGACGAATTCGGCCGCACACGCTCGTATGACTTCGTCACCGATGCTACCGGTGCTTACGGCGGCGACCTCTTGGCTGGTAACTATAACGGCAAGGCAGAATGCAACGGCTATCAGACCGTTAATGCTCCTGTCTGTGGCAACCCTGTCGAGTTCACTTACGCACAGACGACAGAACCTGTCGACTTTGTGATGGACGAAGTGTTCGCTCCAGTTGCTGAAGTCATTGCTGAATACTATCCGGATCCTGAAGATCCAGAAAGCCCATACGTAAAGGTTTACT
>CALGBV010000023.1 GCA_937884015.1 uncultured Bacteroidales bacterium | reverse complement strand
TTCGGATTGTTTTGTTTCGTCGCGTTATAAGGATATGCCTTTCGGCGATTTTCTGAAGGCCATTTCGCCTCTGGAAACGGCTTTCAAGCGCAATTCCATTATGGTTGTCATCACTGGGGGCGAACCGACTTTGCGCTCCGATTTGGCCGATTGTGGCCGCGAATTGCGCAAGCATGGTTTCCTATGGAGCATTGTGACCAATGGTTTTGCCTACGATGAAACCATGCATAAGAAACTGATTGATGCAGGATTGTGCAGCATCACGGTCAGTTTGGATGGCTTGCAGGCAACGCATGACATGTTCCGCCATCGAGAGGGAAGCTTTGAAAAGGCTTTGCAAGCCATTGATTTGATTTCCAATGAAAAGCGTTTGCCGACATACGATGTGGTGACCTGTGTCAGCAAATTGAATTTCGATGAGTTGGAGGCCTTAAAGAATTTGCTGGTTGAGCATAAGGTTAAGGCATGGCGCTTGTTTACCATTGCTCCGATTGGTCGAGCATCTGGCAACGATGAATTACAGTTGAGTGACGAACAATTCACTAAAATGATGGATTTCATTGTAGAAGTCAGAAAAGAGGGGAAAATTGACATCAAATATAGCTGTGAAGCATATGTTGGCCGGTACGAGCGCAAGGTGCGCGACTGGTTCTATTTTTGCCGTGCAGGCATCACCATCGGCTCGGTCTTGATTGATGGTTCAATTTCGGCTTGCCCTAACATTGACCGCCGTTTTGCGCAAGGCAACATCTATCACGATGATTTCCTCGAAGTTTGGAACAGCAGATTCCAACCTTTCCGTGATAGAAAGTGGATGAAAACAGGTCAATGCGCACGTTGCAAGGTCTATAAAAACTGTCTCGGCGGTGCTATGCATCTTCACAAAAAGGATTCATCGGAAATCATGATGTGCCATTTCAACAAAATAAAATAATTTTATTTGCACAATTTTTGCGTTTCATATTGTTTTTTCAATACATTTGCATCAGAAAATTAGGACTGATTGTTATTCGGTTCTCACGGTCGGTTCCAAAAAATAAGCAGAACCTTTTTTGAACATTTTAAAAACACCTAATCATGTCAGAAAAGAAAGTTTTCCCAAAACCAGTACTTATCATTAGTTTCATTCTCATCCTTTTTGGATGCGTTTGCAGTTGCATTGAACTGAGTCATGTGTTTGCCGATTGGAGCACCATAACAGAAGGTCGCTCTTTGAGGCTGGTTATGAGCCTCTTGTGCATTGTTGGCTTTATTATGACCATTCTCTACCAGCTTAACATTTTGAAGGATTCAAGGTTCTTTTACACGACATTGATTCTCATTTTCGGTTTGACCGTGGCTCTTTCCGGCATTGTATATGCCAATCCTAAAGCCGATTCAACGCTGAACAATTCGGCGGTATCAGCCGTGGCTGTTAGAGTGGTTCAATTCCTGTCGCTGATTGTTTTTGCTTGTGTTTTTGTCTTTGATGCACGTTGCAAGGATTTGAAGAGCCAGTATTTCAATGACAGCATTGCGCCATTGAGCCGTATCCTGTTCATGGAGTTGGCCGTCATGCTGATTTATCTCTGCTGCGGTATGATTCCTGCAGGTTTCGATTCCATTTGGGGCGTGTTTGTCCGTCCGTTGCTCTTTGTGGGCGTTTTCATTTGCTATGCTACCAGAATTGCAATGAAAAAGGAAGAAAAGAAAGAAGTTAAGTAAAATCATATTCCATACTGATGAAATGGGGATGGCAAAAAAACCGTCCTCATTTTTTTTTGTTCTTTACTTGCAATTCCATTCTTGCCGCGGTATAATCTGAATAAATCGTTATTTTTGCAAAACCTAAATAAAAATATATGAAAATTATCCACACATCTGACTGGCATCTTGGCCAGGATTTCTATCATTACGACCGTGCCGAAGAACACGAATTTTTCTTTGACCAACTTTGTGAACTCGTTGAAAAAGAGCAACCAGACGCTTTGCTTGTGAGTGGCGACATCTATCACACGGCCACGCCTTCCAATGCGAGCATGAAACTCTACACGTGCAATATGGTCAGAATACACGAGTGCTGTCCAACGATGGCTATTATCGTTACGGCGGGTAATCACGACAGTTGCTCTCGCCTTGAATCTACTGACGAAGTCTGGCGTTTGGCTAATGTGACAGTCATCGGTGGCGTTGAGCGCGATGGGGAAGATTACGATTTGGAGCGTCACATTATTGAAATAAAGGACAAGGGTTTCGTCATTGCTGTTCCTTTTATAAATAATAAGTTTAATGATGTTTTCTTGAAATTGCAAAATGTTGTAAATGAACGTAATGTGAATAATCTTCCTGTCGTGATGATGGCTCACATGGCAGTCTGCGGTTGTGATTTCCAGGGGCATGATGTGTCGCGTTTGATTGGCGGTTCTGAAATGGTGGATTTGAAAACATTAGGCGATGGCTATGATTATTTGGCTTTGGGCCACATCCATCGTCCGCAAACGCTTGAAAACGCTAAGGCGCGTTATAGCGGAAGCGCAATTCATGTCAGTTTCGATGAGGCTTTTCCGCACACGGTTTCGATAGTAAAAATTGCCTCTCATGGTGTGAAACCTGATGTAAAAGAGCATGGTATCAATCAGAAAATGCACTTGTATAGCATTCCTTCCGAATCAAAACCATTCGATGAAGTGATTCAGTATTTGAAAGACAAAGCCCCGAAAGGACCTGGCTATGTGCGCCTTATGGTTAAAGGCGGAATGCCTGGCAACAACTTGGTCCAAATTCAGTCTGTGATGAACGATTTGCCGCATTTGAAGTTCTGTTATGTCAAGTTGGAACGCGAACAATCCGTGGCACAAGGCGAAAGGAGGAGGATTGATGTCGATAAAATGAAGGAAATCAATCCGTTGGAATTGGCGAAAATCTATTATCAGAGCCGGTTTGGCAATGAAATGAGTCAGGAAAAAGAAAAGATGCTGACTGAAGCCATCAATAGTTTGAACGAAATGAAAAGACAATAAAAAAACAATAAAATTATGAAATTTAAGACTTTAGAAATCCATAACATTGCATCCATTGCTGATGCCACCATTGATTTTGAAAATCCGACATTGGCCAACGAACCGCTTTTCCTGATTTGTGGCGAAACAGGTGCGGGGAAATCCACAATTTTGGATGCCATTTGTCTGGCTTTATACAAGAAAACACCACGAATGGAGCAGTGTAAGAGTGAAGCGTATGTTGATGATACACTGACGATTATCAAGAATGACGAAAAACAGGTCATCCAAGTGAAGGATCCGCGCCAGTATTTGCGTCGTGGGGCTTCTGAGGGAGGTGTCAGTTTGGTTTTCGTGGGCAATGATGCCAAGGAATACAAAGCAAGTTTGTCGTTTGGCTATACGCGGACCAATAATCTTAAACCAGTCAGTTGGATACTTGAAACCGATGGGAAAATCATCGACAAAGATAAGGATATTGAATCTATTGTTTTGAAGGTCACTGGATTGGATTTTAGTCAATTTTGTCGTACAACTATGTTGGCGCAAGGCGAATTTACGAAGTTTCTGAAAAGTTCTGAATCCGAAAAAACCAGCATTCTCGAAAAGTTGACGGGCACAGAGATTTATTCCGAAATTGGCAAGCAGATTGCGGCCATTTCCAAGCAGAAAAGAGACGCTTACGAGCGTGAAAATGCCAGGTTGGAAGGCGTCGTTTTGCTTTCTGATGAAGAAATTGTTGCTTGCAATGATGATTTGGTTGCTCTTGAGGGAAAGAAGAAGCAAAAATCTGAAGAATTGGAAACTGTGAAGTCAAAAAGTGAATGGTTGAATCGGAAGCACGTACTTGAAAGTGATGTCGAACAAAATAGGTCAAAAGTGGAAAAAGCTCAAGATCAGGTTAATGCTGATTCCGAAACGAAAACTTTGATTGAGCGTTGGCGTAATTCGGCTGATGCGCGTGTGGCTTTGCAAAGAATGAGTGAAATTACAAAACAAATGATTGAAAATCAGCGAAATGAGATGGAACTGTCGCAGCATTTTGCGCAATTGGTTTCGGGTGAACATTTCCGTGAAGAGATGTTGAAACGGAAAAATGCTGAGTTGCAAAATCTTTTGGATTGGCTGAAACAACAGGAGAATAAAAAGGCAATGTTTGCTGAAAGTCAGTCGATTGCGGAAATTTTGAAGTCTTATCTTAACGAAAGTGAAGCAGAAAGAAATAATTTGGAGAAAGTTCAGGAATGTAAGGATAAACTACCAAGTCTTGAAGATGCTTTGACACTTGCTCGTGCCGCTCAATCTGATGCCGAGAATAAATTTTCGTCTAAACAGATGGAAATTAAATCAAAACAAGCAGAACTCGATGCTCTTGACCGTCCGAAACTTGATGCTGATTTGTCGAAGATTAATGAGGGGTTGCGTGCTGCTGCTGATGCAAGGACAAAGGTGGAAATTGCCCGGAAAGCTGTTGACGATTTGCAAAAAGCGGAGAAAAGATGTTCTGATAATCAACATGTTATTTCTGAATCTGAAAGGCGAAGTGACGATTTGAAGCCACAAATTGAATCGGCTTTGAAAGCTAAAACCGATGCCGAGGCTTTGTATGAGCAAATGAAGGACAGCGTTGATAAGGCTGCAAAGGCAATGCGTGCAAAACTTCATGTTGGTGAAAAATGTCCTGTGTGTGGTCAGATTGTACAGTCCGTTGAACATGACGATGTTTTTGAGCAGGCTTTGAAACCAATCATTGAAGCATTGGAAGTCAAAAGAAAGGATTATGATGCTTTAAATGAAGAACTTAATAAAGTATTGGCAGAAATCAAAGCCAGTCAACAGCCTTTGGCTGAGGCGAAAAAAGATTTGGATTTGGCGAAAAAAACATTGGAATCTGCTTCGGAAAATGCCAAAATTGCTTGTGGTAAATTGAATCTGGATGCTTTTGACAAACAAGTTTTATCGAAGATAGAAGATGTTGAAAATCGGGAGAAGACGGAAAAGGATAGGGTGGAAGCCGGTATTAAATCGGCAAATGTCTTGCAAAAACAGATTGATGCCATGAATCTTGAATTGTCTGATTTGAACATAAAAGTGAAAAAAGCCATCGAAACTGTTACAAAAGCACAAAATATCTTGGATGCTGAGTCTGCAAATGTTGGAAAATATGATAGTTTGGCTAAGCAAAATGCAACTAAGGCGGCAGATGCTATCCAGCAAGTATCGAAAAAAATCGTTTATCCTGATTGGCAAAGGGATGTCAAGTCAACTTTGGATGTCTTGGAAGAAGAGACGAAAATATTCATTGACAAGGAAAAACAATGTCAGGATTTGCAAAATGAATTGGGCCGTGAACGCATTTCGCAAGGTGCCGCTCGTCAGCAGTGTGGCTTGATTATGAGGACTTTCCCGAATTGGACATCAAATATGGGGGCTCGTGAAGTGAAAGACTTGAATGAGGCTTGGACGGATTTGCAGGCCGCTTCGGCTCGACTCAAGGCGAAAATAGATTCGGTTTCTATGGAAATGCAGAAAACTCAAGCGGTTTTGGATGGTTTTTACGATTCTCATCCTGAAATTGATGCGGAACAACTCAAGCAACTTGCTGCCATTTCAAATGTTCAAATTGATGAAAAAGAGAAAGTTGTTAAGGAGAATGAAGGCGTTTTGAACACTTGTAAAGGTGCTTTGAAACAAATCCAGTCCGATTTGTTAAAGCATTTTGAAAAACGTCCTGAATTTACAGAAGATGACAATTTGGAATTCTTGAAACTTTCCATTGAAAGCTTGACTTCGGAGATTCAAAAGATTGCGGAACAGACTGGAGGCATTAATGAACGTCTGAAGAACGATGAAAGTAACAAACGTTTGTTTGCTGAATTGCAGAAAAATGTTGAATCTTTGGCATCTGATTCAAACAAATGGGAGGATCTAGCGAAGATTTTCGGTGATAATGAAGGTAAAAAATTTCGCAAAATCGCTCAAAGTTATGTGCTGGGTGAATTGTTGGATAAAGCAAATTTCTATCTCAACCAACTTTCTGAACGTTATGAAATGGATTGCCCGCCGGATTCCTTAACTATCTTGGTGCGAGACCGTTATAATGGCAATGTGCAACGGCCTGCCGATATGCTTTCGGGTGGCGAAAGTTTCGTGGTTTCGTTGGCTTTGGCTCTTGGTTTGTCATCGTTGAGCAACAACACGTTTTCCGCTGATGTGCTTTTTATTGACGAGGGTTTTGGCACTTTGGATGCTTCCATTTTGGAAGAAGTAATGGCTACATTAAACCGCTTACATGAAATCGGCAACCGGCGTGTCGGCATTATCAGTCATGTTGAGACTTTACGCGAAAGGATTCCTGTCAAGATTTCGGTTGAAAAGGTAAATAATACGACCAGTGAAATAAAGCTGTTGTGCTGATTTTACCGCAAAAACACAAAATCAAAAAAGCCTCGCGGATTCCGTGAGGCTTTTTGTCGTTTAGCGTTTGAAATTGAAACGATAGCGGAAATCTATGCTTGCCGATGCGCAACCGTCAAAATAAAGTTTTGTGTCAATTTCGAGTCTTTTTATGGCATATCCAATTGAAAGGCTGAAGTATACTCCGTTGTACTCGGTTGCATATCCTGTGCCGAAATCTAAAAACAAGCTGTTTTTACGCTTGACGCAATAAAAGCGTATGTCGCTCCCTATTCGAAATGTCTTGTAATCTCTTACGTTACCGCCATATCCGGCACTAATGCCAAGAAGCCAATGCGGATTGAATTGGTAGCCCATTCCTAAAATGATTATCGGGCCAAAGGGTGCAATGTCAAAATCTTCAGGAAGGGGACATGAGAAACCTATTTCAGGGAAAAAGCAAAGCCCTTTTTTGCGGAAATCCGGAATGGTGTCATTGTTGAGATGGTGCTCATCTTCTTTAATGATTATTAGGTTTGAGAACTGCTCTGCTATATCGTCGGCCAGTGTGTCAGCCAGATGTGCCATTTCTTTTGTGCTCAAGCCTGCTTCGTTATCGAAATCCATCACGGCAACTTGAGCATTCATTGCTCCTGCAAAAAGCATAAATAGGGAAAGTAATAATAACTTTTTCATGCCAAATGATTTAATCATGGCAAAGATACATTTTTTCTCTTTCCCTATGATTTTGAAGCGGTTTTTTTTGTGTGGCGCCATAGGTGGATGAAGTGATATAGTCGTTAAAAAAGCCTCTCGGAATTTCCGAAAGGCTTTTTTAAGTGTTTTAACCGAGGTAACTCTTGAGGATTTTGCTTCGGCTGGTGTGTTTCAACCTGCGTATGGCCTTTTCCTTGATCT
>CALGBV010000022.1 GCA_937884015.1 uncultured Bacteroidales bacterium | reverse complement strand
GCCCTTCCTTTGAATTTGGTGGCTGATGAAAGTTATGAAATCGTTGAAAACAAGCAACTTGAGGAATATGCCCAGCCTTATTTTGCCGATGGCAGCAATATGGGGCAATACATCTATGGCAATCTGCAGTTTCCCGCAGAGGCTCAGGAAAGGGAAATCCAAGGCACGGTGAGACTGAGTTTCGTGGTTGAGACCAATGGCAACGTCTCGAATATCGTCATTGTGAATTCGGTTGGCGGCGGTTGCGATAACGAAGCCATCCGACTGATTCAGGGAACGCATTGGATTCCTGGCATTAAGGACGGAAAATACGTGAGAACCAGCAATATGCAGGACATCACCTTCCGCATCGGGCAGCGCAATTTTCAGGATGGAAACAGCTATTGAGAGACGCGATTTATCGCGTCTCATTAAATCATTTTTTACAATATGAAATACAAATCATTAAATCTTACACACATGAAAAAAGTATTTTTTACCCTCATGATGGCCGCATTGGTTTCGGCCTCATTTGCGCAGGAAAGCGCAGAAACAAAAGCATGGACAAACAAAGGCACCGTCGGTCTGAATTTCGCCGAGAGTTCTTACACCAATTGGGCAGCTGGCGGACAGAATGCCTTGAACTGGATTGGAACGCTGAATTACCAGCTCAATTATGCGAAAGATAACTTCAAGTGGGACAATACTTTGAATGCAGCGCTTGGTTACAGTTATTATAGCCGTACAAATAAGCCTATCAAGACTGATGACAAGATTGAATTCACTTCTTTGGCAGGTCTGAAAGCCACAGAAAAGCTGAACTACAGTTTGGAATTGGCTTTCCGTTCGCAATTTGCCAATGGTTACAATTACGAAGCCGACTCAACGAATAGAATTTCAAAGTTCCTGGCTCCGGGTTACATCACTTTGGGTATTGGTGCCGAATGGGTTCCTAACAAGTATTTTTCTTTGAATTTAGCGCCTGTCACAGGCCGCGTCACCATTGTGAACGACCAGGCATTGGCCGACCTCGGTTCTTATGGTGTTGACCAAGGTTATTTCGACCCGGCAGATACTTTGCATTGGATTCCGGGCAACCGTGTCCGTTATGAATTCGGTGCCCGTCTGGTCGCAAAAGTCGATGTGCCGATTGCAAAGAACATCAATTTCAACTCGAAGCTGGAACTCTTCTCCAACTATCTCGACCATCCTGAAAGAGTTGACGTTGACTGGCAGAACCTCCTGCTCCTGAAGGTCAATTCGTGGCTCAACTGCAGTTTCTCGACCCATCTGATTTACGACTATGACGTGCCGTTCTACAAAACTGTTACCGGATCAAATGGTCTTGAGGCACAGCAGAGAATAGAAGGCTCGAAAGTGCAGTTCAAGCAGGTCTTCAGTCTGGGAATCATGTTTAACATCTAAATAGGAAACGAGGTCTCGAGGCATCGGGGCTGCGAGACTTTTGTCTTGTGTACCAATGACTTCGCGACTTCGTAGCCCTTATTCTTATGAAGCGAATCGGCATTCTTTCCGACACGCATTGCACGGTCATTCCGCAAGTCTTTGATTTTTTCAAGGATGTGGATGAGATTTGGCATGCCGGCGACATCGGCAACATTGAAACAGCCGAGCAGTTGGCTGCCTTCAAGCCACTGCGTGCTGTTTACGGTAATTGCGATGACCATATTGTCAGAATGCAATATCCTGAAGACCAGTTCTTTCACATCGAAGATGTAAACGTCTTCATGACACATATAGGAGGTTATCCCGGAAAATACATGCCTGAAATCCGTTACATATTGGCAGAGAAAAAGCCAGATCTTTACATTTGCGGACATTCCCATATATTAAAGGTGATGAACGACCCGAAACTCCACCTGCTCCACATCAATCCGGGGGCGGCAGGCCAGACAGGTTTTCACAAGAAGATCACGATGGTGCGTTTTGTCATCGACGGCAAGAATTTCAAGGATATGGAAATTTTCGAAATGGACAGGAACAGGATGTTTTAGACTGATTTCCGCCGGATAATGAATTTTGGAAAAGGCTGATTCCCATGGTGGAATTGGCCTTTTCGGCTTCATTGCCAATACAAAAGTCCGCAAAACGTTAAATCGGAACGAAAAATAAGGGCATAAAACGCGTAAAATTGATGGTTTGGTGCCGATTTTTCGCATTTTTGCGGTAAATCTGATATTTTGCCGTTTGGAAGAAAAAAGAGAATGAATTTGATTGTAAATGATTGAAATGATGATGGTTGTATGTTGAATGTAGAGGACATTAGACGATGGATTTAACGTTTTAACATTTAACGTTTAACATCATGACGGCCTCAAGCGAAAAAGGCGGAATTTTATTTCTCTAACTAGGGAAATTTTTTTCTCTAACTAGAGAAATCATTTTTTGGCTTTGCAGACACTTCGAAATGTTAAATGTTTAAAATGTTAAACGGATGGAAAAACGTTATGCAATAGTATGCTTTTAGCCCCCAAGTTGTTTTTTGGGGAAACAAATCTCTCACAAATCTCTTTTCTCTCTTGTCCGATTCCCCCTAATTGGGGGGCATCGGGTTCCGCATCTTCGATGCTCTGCTGGGCAAGAATCGAGCGGTTGCGAGATTCAGTGGTGGATAGAGAAAAGTTTTGTGGGTTTTGAATGTTTTGGTTATAAAAAGGACAAATAGGCCTTTTATTCTTCTTCCACAAATTCTTCTTTATCGGCATAGAAAGCATCGATGGCAGCGATGAGGGCCGCGCAGCTCCAGACGGGGAGGGCAAGCTTGTCGGTGTCGAGGAAGTTGTTCAGGATGCCGTGCACGAAATAGCTGATGAAAGCCAAGGTAGCACCCAAAACCATGATTTTGGCCTTTTTGTTCTTGCAGCGTTTGTATGTCGTCAGGCCGCAGTAAATGGTGGTGATGACGAATATCAGGACGAGTAGGGAACCGATGACGCCCTGTTCGGCCAAGGCTCCAATGTATTCGCTGTGGGCGTTGCCGCCGTCACCGGCATTGGTGCTGATGATGGTCTTTTCCTTCGACATCTGATAAGGCGCATACACAAACTGATAGGTGCCAGGTCCCCAGCCGAAGAACGGTCTTTCGTGGAAAAGACGGAAAGCCGACTGCCAGCGGTTGATGCGCTCCAAGTTGGAGGCATCGGTCGAAATGTTGGTGATGGACTGCACGTTTTCAACGAAATCGCCGGAAGCATCCTGATTGTTCTTCTCCATGGCATCGATAATCTGATTCTGGAAGGCAAAGAACAGACCCACCAGAACCACGATGATGGTGGCAATCCAGCGGAACTTGATTTTCAGCAATACGCAGCACAGCACGCCAAGGGCGGCAATTATGCTCAGCCAAGCGGCACGGCAGTTGGAAAGGACCAAGGCCAAACTTAATAAGCAAACTACCGCAACGATAATCAACCTTTTGGATTTCTTTATGCCGGGAATGAAAACGTATGTCAAGGCAAGAATCAGATAAATGGCCAAGGCTGCGCCGTAGGCCGTGTGGTCGTTGTAGAAAGGCGTCATCACCCAGTGGGCCGAGTCGCCATCGAAACCATTTTGTGCATGGTTGATGATGGTGTAAACGCATACGACACAAAGACTTGCGATATACAGGCAGATGAACCAGTCAATGTTTTTCGGGCGCTTGAAAAGAATGGCGCAGAGGAAGAACGATGGAACGATGAACCACAATCTGGAAGCGATGAATTTCAATGAAACCACCGGCAGTTCGCTGGTTATGGTGGTGACTATCATCCAGATGAACATGCAGTAGATGACGATGGCGATGGGGTGGCGCGCAATGCGCCGGTCGTATTGGCCATCGTAAAGCATTTTTGCGATGAACATGACCAAGATGCCCATCAGCAAAGGCTCGGCGGGCAGCGATATGGCCAATCCTGCATCGCTGAATTTGTCCAAAACTACCGACAATGGAACGCAGAAACTGGTGAGCAACAATACTTTATCCAATGAGAAGACATAAAGCAGCAGCACACCTAAAACAATAGGCAGGGCAAAGAACAGGTAGGTGTTCTTCTTCACGACGAAAAAGAGTCCCACGGCTACAAAAAGTGCCGCAATGACATAAAGCCAGCCTATTTTCTCTTTTTTCTCCACGGTTTAGTTGTTGTTGGAAACGAATCTCTTTCTGTTTTCGATGATGAAAATGACTACGATGGAGAGCAGGAAGGCTCCCAATGCACTCAAGGCCACGACCACCCAACGGACTGGGAACGATTTCTTGTCGGCAGGGAATGGTTCGGTGACAATGTTGGAATAGGTGAAGTCGGAATTGAGGAAACGGAGTTCCTGTTCGTAGTCGACCTTGATGTTGGCGTAAGCCGTAGCTTCAGTTTCGATTTTTGCTGAAAGGTCGATCATTTCCGGACCGTATTTCTCAACATTCTGCTTGAGTTCGGCGGCTTTTGCAGAACCGCTGAGCCAACTTCTTGTCACTTCCTTCGATTGGGAACTGTATTCCAAAACACCGTAGGTCTCGGCCAATTCGCTCATTCTTGTCTTCAGTGAATCAATGCCTTGCTGCTTTTCGCGCAATTGACGGGCATACATTTCAACGACTTCCATGTTTTTCTTTTTGTGGATGGACTGCACCTTGTCGTTATAGAAATTCAGAATGTCTTTGGCTATGTTGCAGGCCACTTCAGGGTCTTTGTCCTGAACGGTGATGGAAACAGCTTCGTAAGGCGTCTTGGAAATCTTAATCTTGCTATGATACTCATTGATCATGTAAGTCTTTCCATACTTGTAGTTCTTGTCGATTTTGTAATCCGTCCAGAGGTCGTATTTCTCAATGATGGAATCCATTATCGACTGAGCGTTAATGAGTTGTAGCATCTGCTCGGTCTCGCTTTCATCGGAATACGGATTGATGTTGGCAGGGTAGGCCACGGCTTCCGATTTATAAAGAGGTGTGATGAAAGCCGAACTTGAGAAGACGGCACCACAGATGGCCGCTGCAACGGTGATGATGATGATGTGCCATTTCCATTTCAAGATGAGCTGCACAAGCGAAAGATTGTTGAAATTGTTATCCATTGTATTAAGTTTTGTTTCTTTATTAGGTGTGATTTTCAGCGGTTTGAACTTGTTTAGACTAAGACTCCTTGCTTTTTTCGACCGATTTGTCTTCGGTCTTGCCACGAAAAAAGTTGCCGTAGCGTTCCCAAAGGGCGATGAGGAAAAGCAATAGTATGAATGTGGAGCAAACCGTCACGGTGACGATGACCCATCTGACCGGTGTGCTTTTCCTTTCGGCTGTAAATGCGGAGGTTACGACAAATTTATGCGGGATGAATTCCGTGGCGTCGACTTTGGCTTCCTCGTATTTCGATTTCACTAACGAGAGTTGCAGGCGGTCGTTGTCCAGCCTTTCGTTGATGGCGTAGGAGGCACCGCCGTATTCGGCAAGAATGTCCAGTTGCTTCTGAATGGCGTTGATGCCGTTGGTGTTGCCTTTGCCTAATTCGATGGCCAATTGCTGGCTGACTTCTTCGGAGATGTATTCGCCGCCGGCCGCGACGGTTCGGATGGCGGTCACGAGCTGGATGTTGTCCGCGCTCTTGAGGATGGCGCCGGAGGCGCCTGCGCGAATGGCCCGTGAAATGTCGTCGGATGATGACGTTGACGTCAACAGGGCGATCTTCGTCCGCGGGGATTTCGCATGGATGGCGGCTGTCGCCTCCGTGCCGTCCATCTTGGGCATCATAACGTCCAGCAGGATCAGATCAAAAGCCTGAGCATCAAACTTGTTCAGGGCTTCTTCTCCGTCCATTGCACTTTCGGTTTCATACCCTTCCTGTTCCAGTGTATATTTCAGGCCTTTCAGAATCAAAGGCTCGTCATCGACCAACAGTATGCGTTTACCCATGAAAACACCCTTTCGTCCCGATAGTTAAAATAATTCTACAATATTCCCTCCATTTTTGCAATAGTTTGTTACATTTTTGATACAAATTTATGGTTTTCTCTGTTGGGCTAAATAAAAAGG
>CALGBV010000021.1 GCA_937884015.1 uncultured Bacteroidales bacterium | reverse complement strand
CAAGGTCTGGATTGCCGAATGTGACAAGCCAAGGGAACGATTCATCAAGGATTATTTGAAATGGAAACTCCTGCACGGCGGCGCAAGTTCAAGTGCACTCAGTTCCGACCTCGACAATGAAACTTTTAATTTCTACAGCAACTATCTCTATGGTCAGGAAGTGCAGCAGCCGCGCTGGCGTCGCATACTCAATGCCACATCAGAGTGCCTGGGCGAAGCCATCGGCCAAATCTATGTTGAGAAATATTTCCCGGCAGCCTCCAAGGAAAGAATGGAGAACCTTGTCGCCAACCTGAAGACCGCCCTCGGCGAACGCATCAAAGTCCTTGATTGGATGTGTGACGAGACCAAGGCCCTTGCCCTTCACAAGCTGGACTGCATGAACGTGAAAGTCGGCTATCCAAACAAATGGGAAGATTACAGTGATTACACCGTAACAAGTGAATCATACTTCCAGAACATCTGCAATGCCTGTGTCTTCAACAACAAGAAAGACATGGCCAAACTTGGCAAACCTGTCGACAAAGAAGAATGGTTCATGCCTCCGCAAACCGTCAACGCTTATTACAGCCCTGACAGGAACGAAATCGTTTTCCCAGCTGGCATTCTGCAAGCACCTTTCTTCAGCCAGGATGCTGACGATGCCGTCAACTACGGTGGCATCGGCGTGGTCATCGGCCACGAAATGACTCACGGTTTCGACGACCAAGGCCGCAAATACGATGAAAAAGGCAACCTCAACGACTGGTGGACTGAAGAAGATGCTGCCAATTTCAAGGATCGCACACAGCGCCTCGTCGAACTCTTCAACGAATTCGAACTCCGCGGCAACCACATCAATGGCGAACTCACCCTGGGTGAAAACATCGCTGACCTCGGCGGCCTGAACATCGCTTGGGACGCTTACCAGATGACCGAAGAAGCACAGCGCAACGAAAGCATCGACAACTTCACCCCTGCCCAGCGTTTCTTCATCAGCTACGGCACTATCTGGCGTAACAACATCCGCGACAAGGCCCTCGAACGCCGCATCAAGGAAGACGTACACTCACCGGCGGAAGCCCGCGTCAACCGCGCACTCGGCAGCATGCCTCACTTCTACGAAGCATTTGAATGCACAGAAGGTGACAAGATGTATATTGCTCCTGAAAACCGCGCAAAGATCTGGTAATGAGTATCAGAAGAGCAATAGGAAAATTTGGATTATGGGTTGGCGGCTGGAAAGCCGTCAACTCCATACCCAATGACATCCGCAAATGCGTCTGCATTGTCGCGCCGCACACTTCCATCGAGGATTTTTTTGTCGGGTGGGCTTTTTTCTGGTCGCAAGGTCTGCATTTTAAAATGATGATGAAAGCCGAGTTTTTCAAATATCCGATTGTCAGAGGTTTGCTTTTGAAACTCGGTGCAGTTCCAGTCAACCGTGGCCACCGCAACAACCTCGTCGAACAAATGATTGACATGTTCAGCAAGAACGATGAAGTGTTCCTTGTCATTTGTCCTGAAGCCACGCGCAAGAAAGTCAACCAATGGAAACGCGGATTCTATTACATCGCTGAAGGCGCAAAACAACCTATCGTCTTAGGATTTGAAGATTTCCAAAAGAAAAGATGCGGTTTCGATAAAGTGATGATTCCTTCCGGTGATTACGAAAAAGATTTGGCCGAAATTTGGGATTACTACAAGGACGTGAAGGCTAAATTCCCTGAAAAGTTTAATCTGGATGAACAATATCGATAGTCAGTTGTTAGCTTTTTGCCATTAGCAAGCAACATTACCAGCAGCACATATATGATTGATTTACAGACTAAAATACACGACAAATTCACCTTGGAATTCAAGGTAGGGTTCATTGCGAAGGAAAACCAGAACTTTTTGAAGGTCAATGACTTTGTGATGAACACATGGATTTTCGTGCCCAACAGTCTCGACATCAACAAAAGCAAGTATTCGAAAGAGAACTTCTACCGCGATATCAAGTCCGGTGTAAGGCTCATCACACCGAGTTATCTGCTGCACGACTTGGCCAACGACGACACATTACTGCCCTTCCAATTGCTTGAGACAACCGTCAAGGCAATTCAAGACGATCCCGAAAGCCATGACACATTGCTTCACGCCATCAAAATGTATTGCGCCATTTCGAAAAGCTCAACACGTGAAGCCTACAATGCCGTCACGAAAAGCAATGGTTCAAATATAAATTCACAAACTGTTGATTTTCTGAACGACGCTCCGAAAGTACTTTCAAAATTCCGCAAACTCAAAGACCAACTTGACGAAAAGACCGACCAACAGATTCTGCAAGCCTTTCGCTACGGCGATGAGTTTTTGAGCAATATCATGGAACAATACGGCTATAGGTTGCGCGAGTTTATCCGCCTTAAACACCAGACTGAATACCAGCAACTTGAACCGATTTTCAAGAAGACACTTATCGCTGAAAAAGAATACAAAAGCGCACAAAACTACCTACGCATACATCGCGAAAGCGACGATGGCAACAGCCGTTTCGTCTACCACGCCAGTCTGCTGAAGAAATTCGCTGAAAGCGACCTTTTCCTTCAGGCCAACAAGAGCCACAATACTTTCCTCATCGAGCAGATTTTCTACAGTGCAGCCGCTGGCGTCGCCATGATTTTCGCCACGGTAGCATCGTTCTTTTTCCAACAGAAATACGGTAACTTTACTTTCCCATTTTTAGTCGCCTTGGTCATCAGCTACATGTTTAAGGACAGACTAAAAGACTGGTTGAGATTGATTTTCGCCAAGCGTCTCAGTTCAAAAATCTACGACACAAAGACAGTTTTCCGCATCAACAAGCAGAAAATCGGCTGGAGCAAGGACAGTTTCGATTTCGTTGATAGCGACAAAGTGTCCCAAAAAGTGCTCACCACACGGCAGCGCACAAAACTCTTCAACATGGTAAGCGGCAACGACGAAAAAATCATTCTCTACCGCAAGAAAGTGCAGTTGCACCGCGACCAACTCGCCAAGGCAAGTCCCTACCCGCTCAACGGCATCAACGACAACATCCGTCTCAACATCACGGAATTCCTGCGCAAGATGGACAATCCCG
>CALGBV010000020.1 GCA_937884015.1 uncultured Bacteroidales bacterium | reverse complement strand
AGCCAGTCTACTTTTCTTTTTATTGAGTTTATTAAACAATTGTTTTAATATTTATCGTTGTAAAACAACATCTTATGCCAAGGAAAGCATTGTTTACGAAAGAAGAAATTGTAGAAAAAGCCCTCGATTTGGTGCGGCGAAAAGGTCTTGATGCCCTCACGGCACGCGAATTGGGAGCTGCATTGGGCAGTTCCTCACGACCGATTTTCACCTTGTATAATAACATGGAAGAGGTCAATGCCGATGTCAAGAAAGCGGCACAGCAACTCTTTTCCGATTATGTGGCCGATGTAAATGACTATACGCCAGCGTTTAAGGAATTCGGTTTGCGGCTTGTGCGCTTTGCCCGCGAAGAACAGAACCTATTCAACCTGCTTTTCTTTCACAAGGATGCTGATGTTTCGAACGAGTTTCACCCCAAAGCCATGGAATGTTTGGATGTTATTTGCAGCGATTATGGCATCAGCAAAGAACAAGCCATCAAGCTCTTTGGACAACTGTGGGTGTTTACCTGCGGACTGGCCTTGCTGAGCAGCAAAGACCCGGCTTTCTATTTCGACGAACTCGTCAGCGAGATGATTTCGTTGCAATTCGCCTCCACGCTGTCGTTCCTCAAATCCGGAAAAAAACTGGTCAGTCCGACCCCACATCTCCGTACCGAAAACGAAACTACGCCAAACATTATTGAATATTTGGAAAAACAACAATAAATTATAATCAAAATGAAAAAAACATATCTTTTCCTATTGATTCTGTGTGCATTAAACATTTATGCACAACCTGCAAAAAACATCAGTCCGCTTCCAGAAGCTTTGGCCGATGCAAAAGCCGAAAATGTCAGGGGCGACTTCCTGATGACTTCACACTGGACGCAAGACGCGCCTTATAATAAAATGTGTCCGCGCGACCCAGTCACCAATTCGAATAGCTACGCCGGCTGCCCAGCCGTTGCCATGGGACAGATTATCAACTATCTGCGCACTACGCAAGGCACACGCTTTGATGACAGCGACGACTATCGTCACAACTATGCCGGACGCAACTACGACATCGACGATGATTGGGAGACCATCGGTTTTCCATCTTTCCCCATGCTGAACGACTATCTGGACCAAGCCGATGAGGTTTTTGCCATGGGCGAAGATGTCACTAACGACCTGGCCGCTGCCATTGTGTTTGCCTGCGGTACGGCTTGCACTCAAGTCTATACCTCGCAAGGCTCCGGCACTTTCCGCGTAGAACAAGCTTTCGAAGCGTACAAGCGTTTCGGCTTTGATGACTGCGTGCTCTACAAAGACCCTTGTGACGAAATGTACGACTTGTTGATTGACAACCTGCAAAACGGTTATCCGGCTCATCTCGCCGTGGAAAGTCCCGATGGACAAAACGGTCACAATGTGGTGGTTGACGGCTACCGCGAAGACGGCTATTTCCACATGAATTTCGGCTATGGTGGCAGTTACGACGGCTGGTACCTCATTCCCGACCCCGATTTCTTCTACAACCTTACCGAATTGGAAGGCATTATCCTGAATATCATTCCGAAATCGAAAGAAATCAGCAACCTGTATGTCTCCTCAACGGGATTTGCACAATGGAATGTCAGCAAGAAAAGTAACAGCATACAGTATCAGGTTCGACTTGACGGAGAAGATGTCGGCACAACGGAACATCCTTTCTTCCTGCACAATGTGGAGACCTTGATACCTGGTTCAACCCACGAAACCTCGGTTGCCATAATTGAAAACGGCAATGCAAGCAATTGGTTCAACTGGTCGTGGAAATACGATCCTTGCGACCGCTACGAAGGCATTCAGGAAGCCCATGCCACGACAAGCGGCAACAATGTTCACCTTGAATGGATTTTGCCTGAAGGCGCGGATCCAGGTGCAGATTTTGATCCTGTATGGAAATATTACGACGACGGAAACAACATCGCTAATTTGGGCGGAAACGACATCCCTGGCGGACAAAACGCCAACATGTATTGGGGCATCAGGATTCCCGCCGAGGATTTGACCGAATACGAAGGCGGCTATCTGACCAAAATCGCCTTATGGACCAACCATTTCACCTTAGGACCATTCACGGCCAACATCTACCAAGGTGGTGCTCCCGTCGATGAGAACCTGTCACTTAGCATGACTTTCCTTCCCAACATTGTGGAGCAAATGACCGAAGTGGAACTCAGTGCAGCCATTGCCTTAGAACCCGAGCAAGACCTTTGGATTATGCTCAATCAAAGCGGAGCCACCTCGCCCGCATCGGTATGCGCCAACACTGGCAATGCTAACGGACGCTATGTCAGCACCGATGGCATCAATTGGGTTGACCTTGCCACTTTGGGCCTCGATTACACCTTCATGGTTCGCGGTTACATCGCACCTGTTCCGATTGCAAAACAGACAAGTGAGGTGCTTTTCGACCAAGCCCAATTCGTCACCGACGAAGGCGTCATGCCAAATAACGCCGACGCTTCGAACCTGCAGCAAGGTCAAGTCACCTTTGGCGGTTATGCCAACTGGGCCGATGGTCACGGCGACTTCTATCTCGTGGCCGATGATTTCGACCTGCAAGGCAACAGCACCATCAACGAGGTTGAAGTGTATGGCTATCAAGTAGGTTCAGGACTTGAATCCACTTTCGACGGCCTTTACATGCAA
>CALGBV010000019.1 GCA_937884015.1 uncultured Bacteroidales bacterium | reverse complement strand
GAAACATATCAGCAAGCAATTCGACGGCAACGTCGTTTTCAAGGATTTCGACATTGCCTTTCAAGAAGGCGTGATTTCCTGCATCCTCGGTCCCTCGGGTTGCGGCAAGACCACTTTGCTCAACATGATGGGCGGGGTGACAGCAGCCGATGGCGGCGATTTCAGCAGCCTCAACGGCAAGCGTTTTTCCTATATCTTTCAGGCGCCACGATTGCTGCCATGGAAAACCGTTGCGGAAAACATCGGTTTTGTCATGGACCGCAACATTTCGGTTTCCGAACGCCAGCAAAAACTTGATTATCTGCTACAAATGGTCGAAATGGACCATTATGCACAATATTATCCTTCGCAGCTCAGCGGCGGCATGGCGCAGCGTGTTTCCATTGCAAGGGCCTTTGCCATCGATTCTGATGTCATCCTGATGGACGAACCTTTTTCGGGCCTTGACATCACTTTGAAGAAAAACATCATGGAGCGTTTCGTTGAGATATGGAAACGCGACAAACGCACGGTCGTTTACGTCACGCACGACATAGATGAAGCCCTGCTGCTCAGTAATGAAATCATTGTGTTCAGCAAGGCTCCGGTCAAGATTGTTGCACAAACGCAGGTTGAAAAAGACAACCTTCAAGCGGTTAAGGATTTGATTTTGAAATCGTTGGAGTGATTATCTCCCAACCACAAATTTCACCGTTTTCTGCCCGACCTTAATGAAATACATGCCATCGGAAAGGCCTGATACGTTGACTTGTTTCGCACCATTCAGCGAGCCTGAAAGGACGGCTTGTCCCATGATATTCACGATTTCATAAACGGAGTTTTCTTCTTCCGTTTCGATGGTGATGAAGCCTTTGGCCGGATTCGGATAAACGCGGAATGTCTGATTGTCAGATTCCTCTATTCCATGTAAATCAATGTAAATTTCATCGCAATCCTTGTCGCCGTATTTGAAGACCAGTTCGCCATCTTTCCAATAGCAACGCATACCTTCCACGCGGTAGTTGCCCGATTTGCTCATCAGCCTTTCGGGGAAGAAACTCGTCAGGTGGCCGATACCGCAGACAATGGTTCCGCTGAAAACATCGTTTTCGTCGCTGACTTGCAGCATTTTGTAAGTCCTGTCTTCGTAATCGTAATCATCCACGGCGTCAACATGAACGGTTATGGTTTCCGTGCCGACCTTGATTTGCCATTCGTCGCCAGCTTCGGCATTCAGATTGTAAAGCACGGTGAACTCGTTCAAGGTCTTGTTCCACCAATACACGATGCCGTTTTCCTCATAAACGTATTCGTGCGTGA
>CALGBV010000018.1 GCA_937884015.1 uncultured Bacteroidales bacterium | reverse complement strand
TTCCGTTTTCGTGTTTCAGTTTCAAGTGGAAATCTATCAGTTTTTTACACGATTTCCACTCCAAACTACCTAATTTTGGTCAGTTTGAAGTGGAAATCTATGATTTTTCAGGCGATTTCCACTCCAAACTCACCTAAATGGATTTTTCAAAAAGGTCGTCCAAAACGACAACCTGCTGGAAAATATTGCTATGTTTTGTTGGTGCTAACCCACAAGTCGTTACAAGCGTGTAATTGATTGATTTTTCGGTCTTTGTCGCCTCAACGAAACGCGACAAACGACGGCGAAGATGTTCTTCTTCCGATTTTGAAACCTCGTATTCGGAAGTCGAGAATTTCATTTCACAAAGATTTATCATATTGTCGTTGCGGTCGATCAGCAAATCTATCTGAAATTTCACTGTCATATCTTCCTCATCCTTAAAACTATACGCCCACGAATACGCATTACTGACCACACCTGAAATGCCCAATTTCCGCTTGATTTGCGGCAAATGCTGCAGACAGACACGCTCGAAAGCCAAACCCGACCAAGCATAATGCTGCGGCGAGACGATATTATTCGACCAAAAATGCGCATCTTTCCTGCCATCCTGCAAAAACTGGAAATAGAAAAGCGTGTAATTGTCCATCAACTGATAAATGGCACCCTTAACCTTACGGCCCAACATGGCGTATTTCCAGATGAAACCGCACTGTTCCAGTTCACGCAATGCACGTATGAAAGTCTCATTATCAAGCAGTTTTGTCTCATCAAGAATTTCTTTACGCGTCATGCCGACCTTTTTCTTAGCAAGCGCAGAAACTATCGTAATATAAGGTGCCGGGAACTTGAAAAGCGACTTGTACAACGCATCAAACTCGTTGGCCAGTTTTGCATCATCGGCAAAAAACAGCCTGTCAATGTTTTGCGCGAGGCTCTCCCCTCGTTTCAGATGCGACCAATAGAAAGGTACACCACCCAAAATCATGTAGGCTTCAGCCAAGTCCTTACGCGACAGGTTTACGCCCAAATACTCGGCATACGATTCACATTCATGCAGCGAAAAAGGTTTCAGGAAAATCTGCGACGTGAGCCTGCCATACAAACCACCATGATTCATGACGATTTTTCTCATTATCCATGAAGTAGCCCTGCCCCAGACAATTAGCACGATATCCTTACGCATATTGGCCCAGCCGTTCCAGAAATGTTCCAAAGCACTGACAAAGTTGCTGCTCGTCGTGTCCATCCAAGGCAATTCATCGATGAAAACCACTTTTTTGTTTTCCTCAGAAGCCTCCAAAAGATGCTCCAACTGATGAAAAGCCTCAAACCAGTCCTTCGGCGTTCGGATTTTTTTTGCACCATACCGTTTCAGAGAGTCCTTAAATTCAGCGAGTTGCTGTTCCTTTTCGACATTCGCAAGTCCCGTATGGAAAAAAGCGAAATGATTGTCGAAAGTCTCCCGTATCAAATAGGTCTTTCCAACACGCCGTCTGCCATAAACCGCGCAAAACTGCGACTCATCTTTATCCAGTAAATCAAGCAGTTCCCGTTGTTCCTTTTCACGTCCAATCATATTGCAACATAATTTTCTGCAAAGGAAAGCAAAAAACAGATACGAAAAGTGGAAATCGTGATTTTTTTACACGATTTCCACTCCAAACTACCGAAATTTAGTCAGTTTGAAGTGGAAATCTATGATTTTTTAGGCGATTTCTACTCC
>CALGBV010000017.1 GCA_937884015.1 uncultured Bacteroidales bacterium | reverse complement strand
CTGCTCACGGCATGGGCATCAAGAACACTTTGGACGGCAAAGGCACCGTGCGTGCTGCCCTGAAGGAACAGTATTCAGCCATCGAGGAAGCCAAGGCTGATGTGCTCGGTCTTTACCTCATCACCAAACTTTCGGAAATGGGCGAATACACCAACACAGAATTGGAAGACAACTACGCTACTTTCATGGCTGGCATTTTCCGTTCAGTCCGTTTCGGTGCTTCAAGCGCACATGGCAAGGCCAACATGCTTACTTTCAATTATTTCCAGAGAGAAGGCGCTTTCACCCGTAACGAAGAAGGTCTTTATGCCATCAATTTCGATGCCATGAAACTTGCCGTTGAAAAACTGGCTGGCGACATTCTCGTCCATCAGGGCAATGGCGATTACGCAGGTGTGAAAGCATGGATTGATGAAGACAGCGTCATCAAAGGCGAACTGCAAGCCGACCTCGACCGCGTCAACGAAGCTGGCGTTCCTGTTGACATTTACTACAACATGGGACCACAGGTTTTGCTTGGCCAAGGCGAATGATAACCAACTATATACAAACAAAAAATCAGCCGACGATTGTCGGCTGATTTTTTTGTGTCGGGATGACAAGATTCGAACTTGCGGCCTCTTCGTCCCGAACGAAGCGCGCTACCGGGCTGCGCTACATCCCGAAACATTTTGCGCTGCAAAAGTACTATTTTTTTTGATACCTCAAACTTTTTTCTTAATCCTTTATCATGCAATGATGCCAAGATGTTCAAATAGTATTTTTACACCGATGATTATCAGAATGATACCACCTGCAATAGCGGCTTTTTTTTCGTATTTTGAGCCGAAAACATTACCGATTTTCACGCCAACAGCGGAAAAAATGAAAGTGGTAAGGCCAATAATCACGATAGCACGCCAAATGTTTTCATTCAAGGCGGCAAACGAAACGCCGACAGCCAAGGCATCGATGCTGGTGGCAACGGCTAATAGGAACATGGTCTTGGCATCCAAAGCGCCACTGTCATTTTCTTCCTCTTTCTTTGAAACCGCTTCGCGAATCATGTTTATGCCGATTAAAGCCAAAAGGCCAAAGGCAATCCAATGGTCGAATGAGGCGATGAGGTTCTCGAACTGAACGCCCAAAAAGTAGCCGATAAGCGGCATCAAAGCTTGGAAACCGCCAAACCACAAACCGCAATCTTGTCTTTATAGTTTTTTGCAGCAAAGCCATTTTTATTGAGAACTTTTTGGTTGTCAGTCCTTTGCAGATTGAAACCGAAAAAGCGTCCATCGAAAGGCCAATGCCGATAAGCAATATTTCAACAAAACCCATACAATCTTTGTTTATGTTGCAAAGATAGCAATCTTTTCAGCACGAAAAATCTGAAATTTTCGATACTAGTTGTGTAAATTGGTAAAAGTTTTTACTTTTGTCGTCTCAAAAATCTCATACTATGAAGAAGATATTTATTTTGGCTTTAGTCATGTTGCTGTCAATCAGCGGTTTCTCTCAGAAAAAAGAAAAGGTTTACAACGAAAAGGGTGAAATCATCAAGAAGGGTTGGAACTTCGGTCCGTTGCCTGTGGTTGGTTTCGATGCCGATTTGGGCTTCCAGTATGGTCTTTGCTGCGACATTTTCAATTATGGCGACGGCAGCCTTTATCCGAATTACAAGTACAAGTTCAATTTCGAGGCTTCGCGATACACGAAAGGTTCGGGCGTGTTCCGCTTTTATTCCGACCTGCCTTACGTGGTGAAAGACACGAAGTTTTTCGTCGACATCACCTATTTTTATGCCAAGAAATATGAATTTTTCGGTTTCAATGGATTTGAATCAAATTATTATGATCCGATTCATCACGAAAAATCAGGTTATAATTTCATCAACCGCAACCAGTTCCGTTTCGTAGGTAGTATGCAGCGTCCGTTCTTTGGCGTGAAAGACTTGAACTGGACAGTAGGCTTAGCTTATTACAACACGCAGGCAAGCCACATAAATATACCTGATTATCAAGACCAGGAAACCCTTTACGACTACTATTTGCAGAAAGGCATCATCAAGGAAGATGAAGCCAAAGGCGGCAACACCACACAAATCCGTCTCGGTTTGCTCTACGACAGCCGCGATTTGCGCAGCGACCCGACGCGAGGCATTTATGCCGAAGCCACATTGGTCGGCGCGCCTGACTTCATTGATAATAAAGGTTATGGCAATCTTTCACTCACATTCTTGTGGAGACACTACATTCCTTTGTACAAGGACAAACTGACGCTTGCTTATCGTCTCGGCACACAAAACGTGCTGGCAGGAAAAACGCCTTGGTACATGATTAACAACTTGAATACCATGTTCTTCCAAAAAATGTATACCGAAGGATTGGGCGGCAGCGTTTCCATGCGTGGCGTGAACCGCAATGGCGTTATCGGCGAAGGCTTCACTTTTGCCAATGTCGAAATGCGCTGGCGTTTCCTCAGCTTCCAATTCATCAACCAGAACTGGCAGTTGGCTTTGAATCCATTCTTCGATGCCGGCATGGTGACACAGAAATTCCGCGAAGAGGAGTTAATGAATAGCGTTGAACCTATGTCGGAGAACTTTGCCTTGTATAGCGGCAAGAAGGAAGGCGTTCACATGAGTGCCGGCTGTGGCCTGAAACTCATCATGAACCGCAACCTTGTCGTTTCAGCCGATTTTGGCCGTGCATTCGACAAATTTGACGGACAGAAAATGAAGGCTTTCATTGGATTCAATTACGTGTTCTAACGTTAATTATTAACGTATAGACGCACGGCCGTGCGTCTCAAATCCTAAAAACAAAAAGTCCCAAGACCATGGCCATGGGACTTTTTTGTGTAAAGAAATCAATGATTATTTCACCTCAATCATAGGCTTTTCCCAGCATTCTTTTGGCGTTTCGCCCAAAAGCAGTGCGATGGTTGAAGCGATGTTTGCCAAGCCGTAATCGTCGGCATCAACAACTTGGTATTTGTCCTTGTTTTCGGTGTTGTCGTAGAAAATGCAAGGCACCTTGTTGAGCGTGTGGCTGGTCTTGGCTTTGATTTTGCCGTTCTTATCAGTCTTCGGAGCGCCGTCCTTGCCCATTTCGTACATTTCTTCAGCGTTGCCATGGTCGGCAGTGATGATGGCCATGCCGCCAACTGCGTCGATGGCTGGGAGAATGCGTTTCAGCGCAATGTCGACTGACTCAACACCGATGATGGTGCTTTCGAGGCTGCCCGTGTGTCCCACCATGTCGCCGTTCGGGAAATTGACGCGCATGAAAGGCTGTTCGTTTTTCAGGATCTTTTCCACAAGGACATCGGTGATTTCAGCGGATTTCATCCAAGGACGCTGCTCGAAAGGAACGACGTCGGATGGAATTTCGATGTATTCTTCAGTGGCATCGTCGAATTTTGAAGAGCGGTTGCCGTTGAAGAAATAAGTGACATGACCGTATTTCTGGGTCTCGGAAATGGCCAATTGCTTGATGCCCTTGTTGGCAAGAAATTCGCCCAAAGTGTTCTTGATGACAGGTGGCGCCACAAGGAACTGATGCGGGATGTGCAGGTCGCCGTCGTATTCGAGCATACCGGCGTAGTTGACCTTCGGAACTCTCACTCTGTCAAACTTGTCGAAATCCGGGCCGCCTTCAAAGGCGCGGGTGATTTCCTGGGCGCGGTCGCCGCGGAAGTTGTAAAGGATGACGCTATCGTCGTCTTCGATGGTGCCTATAGGTTTGCCGTTTTCAGCAATGATGAAAGCCGGCAAGTCTTGGTCGATGACGCCTGGGATTTCGTTTCTGTAAGTTTCTATGGCTTCCTTACAAGTGGCAAACTGACGGCCTTCGCCAAGGACATGGGTCTTCCAGCCTTGCGCCACCATGTCCCAATTGGCTCCGTAACGGTCCATGGTGATTTTCATGCGGCCGCCGCCTGAAGCGATGCGGTAATCGAAGCCGTTGCCTGAAAGTTCAGCGAGTTTGGCTTCAAGCTGTTCGACATAGATGAGGGCTGAAGTTTCGCCCACATCGCGGCCATCCAAAAGTGCATGAACCCTCACCTTCTTGATGCCTTCGGCATGGGCTTCATCGAGCATTTGCATAAGATGGTTGATGTGTGAGTGGACGTTGCCATCGCTCAGCAGGCCAAGGAAATGCATGGTGCCACCTTTGAGGGCATCGGCAGCAAGCGATTTCCAGACCTTGTTTTCGTACATTGCCTTCGATTCGAGCGATTCCGACACGAGTTTTGCACCTTGCGAGTAAATCTGACCAGCTCCGATGGCGTTGTGACCCACTTCGGAGTTGCCCATGTCGCCGTCGGATGGAAGACCGACTGCTGTGCCGTGGGCTTTCAGTTTCTGCCAAGGATAGTTTGCCATGCAACTGTCGAGTACAGGCTTCTTGGCCTGACGCACTGCGTTGCCTGCTTCAATTTCATTGATGCCCACGCCATCCATAATGATGAGCACAACCGGGCCGTCGTATTTGATTGACATAAATAAATCTCCTATTTTTTACGTTTTCTTAATTGGAGGGCAAAATTAGGCAAAAAACAAATAGTAAAACATGGATATTTCGCTTTTGTGCCATGGCTACGTGGAATAATATTCCCGAAAGTGTCCATTATGTTACTATTCTTCCTATTTTTGCAATGATAACACTAAACACTCAATAAAATGAAAAAAATACTGTTTATTTTGGCGGCATTGTTGACCGTAACATTCACAAGTTGTGACAAAGATGATGAAAGAGACAAATTTGAAGGCACCTATCGTATTGAGTTATCCGGCTCGGTGACGTATGATGATTATACGCACACTACCATTCCGATTCATGACGTAGGAAGCATTACCATCACTAAGGCAAGTCTGTTTGGCAATGTGGTGAACATTTCGGGCTATTTTAAGGCGTATAGGTCAAATTGCAGGAAAAAAAATAGCAGTCATGCTTCTATAGGTCAA
>CALGBV010000016.1 GCA_937884015.1 uncultured Bacteroidales bacterium | reverse complement strand
CCACCAAAAACAGTTAAACTAAGATTATAATTATCAATAAGATATGTATTATTTACGCTTAGTTCTCCATTGTTTTCAACGCTCATCAACGGCGCTTCGGGCAAAATCTGCAAACCTTGCGGATTCAAGGCTTCGTCAACGCGGCCACTGACACGATTCAGACCATCCAACTTGATGTTGAACATGGAAAATTCAGACTCGACATCGACCAAAACGCCTTTGTATTGTCCTGGATCCAAGGCACTTGCAGATGACAACTGATGGCCGCCCGAATAACGGTAAAGGGTGATGCCCTGCGAGCCGAAACCGCTGCCGTCCCATTCCGAAGCGTTGTAATTGCTGACCGTGATTTTGTCTACGACAAAAACATTATCACCAGGTGCATAACCTGCTGAAATCACGCCATTTAAGGAATGTTTCGGCAAGTCGGCGAAATGACCGTCGTTGGTATTCAAACCATTCACGCCATCGATGTACCAATTGGTCGCCTTGCCACGCTTGTTGACCAAAACCGTAATGTCAAACGAAGTGTTTTGACCTTCTTCATAATTATCAAACTCAATGGTAATCAATATCTTGCCAATCAATTCATTCTTGCGGACGAAATTCATGCCGTTGTAGAACAGATCGAATTGCAAGCCGAAACTGCTACGGCCATCGGCTTCGCCTAAAATAAAATTCAGAAATGCCGGATTTTCATTTTCCATCAAGGCTTTCACATCGTAAAGCGAAGCTTCAGGATTGTTATTTTCATAACCCGAAAGCCAGCCTTGCGTGTTATCATAAGTCAATGCCGGACCGAAACGCATGGCAACCGTCATTGTATCAGTTTCTTGCATATTGGCAAATTCCTCCATGCTGACCAAATTGAATGGTTTTTCATCATCGACATTCTGCACTTCGATTTTCGCAATTCTGAATGTGGAACTCGTCTGTCCTGGCAAAATGGCGTATGGCGGCAAGGCGGCCTTAGCCGAAAAAACCTCATTCTTTTCGCCATTGCCGAACATCAAGGCGTAAAGCGGTTGGTCGAAACTCTGGCGGATGTTCGTAATCGTGTTGACAACCAACTCAATTTCAGTGCTATAAATCACATTTCCATCATCATCAAACTGGTCGACGACCACGATAACCGGTGCCAAAACCGCATTACGGCTCAACTGGTTGCTGTAAGTGAGCTGGAAGGTGAAAATCGGGGTTTTCGTGATGTCGCCCGTCGCACTGAAACGATGGTTGTTTAGGAAATTATCATCGGCTACCGTGCCCACACTCAGCAACATATCGGTTTCAGAATCAACCCATTGCATTCCGTCAAAATGCTGAATGGCATCAATGCTGCCTTCCGCCTTGATGGACAAGCCAAAGGTGTTGTTCGGCAAACTATTGATTTTCTCCAATTCCACAGGAACGCCCTTAGTATGTTCGCTATCAATATAATAGAGCGAATCGACCATTGCGAAAAGCTGTGAATTAGGGTTAGTTGCCGTTTCATCGAAATAAATCCAGTTTGCATTTGGATTACCTGCTGCATTTTGCGAAATCTTGGCCGCATCGACAGCCGCAAAGTCATCGCCCCAATCCACACGCGTAATCTTAAAATACTTTCCAAGCATTGGCGGCAACTCGATATGGCAGGTAGTCACCTGATATTCAACGTTATTGTTGCCATTCTTCACGCCAGTTGTAACCCGCATCGCCACGCACTTCCCAGAAACGGTAAAACTCACGGTCGTGCTCATAAAGGTCACGCTTGCCGTTTTGCGGAAGATGGTTGATATACGGACCTTGCACAGGTTCGTTGTAATTGCTTGAAGCCGTGGTATTTCCGCCTTCCGCATCAAAGATATTGGCATCGCGATACGAGACGAAACCGCCATCATAAATGTTCTGTTCAATCCAATAGCCCGAGTAATCGCCGCCATTCAGCTGCGGATTTTCTCGCGTCGTGACCTTCGGCCGCGCAAAGGCAAAACCATATTGGCGCGGATAGACCATGTGGAAAAAGCCCTTCAATTCGCCATACATCCATTCGGAATTGCCCGGATTGCCCGTCTGGTCAGGGTTCCATTGCTTCGGGTATTTCACTGCGATATAATCGCCGTTATCAAGACGTATCTTATTGTCAGTCAAAGGATAAACTTTTCCATTATAAGTCACGTTATCGGTCAGTTGGTCGAAATTCACCACGGCATAATCCGTTGCAATGGCATTGAAAAGCGTTTTGCCTTCGGGCAGCATCATGCTCTCCAAAGCAAAAAGACTGTCGGCTGGATAAAACAGGTCAATCGTACTGTTATTCACCAAACGCAACTTACTGAAAACGTACATAATACCATATCGTTCCGTGGCCAAAACCGAAGTCATGTCGCCCTGACCCAAGAACGTGATGTGTGAATTTTCCAAAAACACCGAATCGGCGCGCTGAATGGTGTAAAGTGTTCGCGTGCAAACGCTGTACGTATCCGTCTCATCCTTAGTATCTAAGCCGTAATTGCGAATCCAAATGCGACGGCCCGACTTACCGGCATCACTCGAAGTGCCTGCACCATAAATGGAACCGCCAATATTCATATAATTACCAGAGAAAGAATGATTCACGGCAGGTTGCATATCATATTCCGAGCCATCGACATAAATGTTGGAATAGCCCGAAATATTTTGCGGACCAAAAGTACCGCCAACGACGATTTCACCCCAGTCAGAACCAGCATACACCGAACCTTCAATATTCAAAGGCATGATACGCATTGATTCAGCATCGGGTTTATTCACATTATTCTGATTATCAGGCGAATTGAGGATAGCATTTTTACCGATATTCACCGTAACGCTTCCCGTGATGGTGCCGTAGAAGCCGCCGCCATACACGTTTTCGCCGATTTGTCCGCCGCTGATATTCACAAAGATAGCAGATGCTCTAAGGTTTTCGGCAGGATTCGGCATGATGACGGTATCGTTTGAATTTTGCGAACCGCCGTAAACATCGCCTTGAACAAGTCCGCCGGTCATATTCACCGTCTTCAAACCCGCCACCAGAACCGTTCCCTGACGGCCCAAAGCGCCGCCGAAAACATTGCCTTCGACCGTGCCGCCTTTCATATTTACAATGGTGCGGCCACCGACAAGACCCAACTTGCCGCCGCCGTAAACGTTATGACCGACACGGCCATTTTCCACATTGACTTTGGTCGTATTGTAGGCATAATCGTCGCTGGCCAGACGCACCGAACCTTCCTCGGCACCGCCATAAACGGAGCCTTTCACCACAGCGCGTTCACCGATGGTAACAAAAGTAGTGGTGGCAGGATCGGCTTTGCCTGACAAATCAAGACCTTCTACGTCGCTCAAAGTCCCCTTGCCTGCGCCAAACACATCATTTACCTGAGCCGTGCCCTTCACCGTCACCGTAGCCGTCTGAACCACATCGCCAGCATCACCACCGCCGTAAACATTGCCAGCCACAAGTGCTGCGCCGTCAACCGTAACCGTGGTACTTCTGCCAATTTCGGCTTCGTTGCCCAGACCGCCGCCGTAAACGCTGCCGCCAATACGGGCATCGGCCACACTCACAACAGTTGTCAGCATCACCGAACCTTCCTGACCACCACCAAAAACATGTTCATCAATTTGCGTCTGCGCGCCCGTGATGGCGACCGTAGTTGCACCATCCACCTTGGCTTCACGGCCCAATCCGGCGCCAAAAACGCTCCTATAAACATGACCGCCTGCGACATTCACCAACGGACTGCCGCCATAGCCGGCTTGATTGCCGCCGCCATAAACGCAATTATATATTGTTCCACCATTAACATTCACTGAAACAGCGTTTTGTGGTGCGCCATTGATATTGTTACAGCCGAATACCGAACCACCCGAATCATCGTCCATCATACCGAAAACGCCGTCATTCACCGTAACTTTGACCTCGCCAAAAACATGAGCTTGATGCAAGTCGTCGCCCAAGCCGCCACCATACACATTTCCATGAATATGAGCGTTTTGTATCGTAATGAAAGTATGTTTTGAAGCATCGGGAGCCTCGCCGTTGACCAAACCCAAGGCGCTGCCGCCATACACATCACCATGAATCACGGGATAGGAATTGCCGCTGCCGAAAGTCATGTCGATATTGCCCATGACGCGGGTCGGAGCGCCATAGCCGCCGCCATGCACGTTACCCGAGCGGTCACCCATGGCATGAACGCCGATTTCGCCGCCCAAAATATTCATGGTGACATTGCCCGAAATGGTTCCCGTCACATTAGAGCCGCCAAAAACGCCTTCCCTGACCACGCCGCCCGTCACCGTGACGACGACTTCATTACCTTGCTTTTGGTTGGAACCGCCAAACACTTTTCCGAAAACCTTTCCGCCTTTCACTGTCACGTTGGCCGTTTCGAGCGAATAGCCGAGATTGCCACCGCCATAAACATTGCGTTCCACAAAAGCATCGTCAGCGATGATGACATTAGTGCTATTCACCTGACCAGTAACAGGTTGATTGGCATTGCCACTGCCTGCGCCAAACACATTGCCGCCCAATGAAATATTGATTGGCGTGGTGCTGCCGTCGCTGTTGATTTCGGCATTGCCGCCAATATACAAATAGGTATCGGATGCCAAAGTGCCGCCCGACTGATTGTTGTCGGTGCCGTTGCAGCCGCCAGCCACCCAGCCATGCACCTTGCCGCCCGTAATGACGAACTTTCTGTCGCCACTCGCTGCCGCAAATGCCGCCGCACCATAAATTGAGCCGCGCACATTGCCGCCTTTCATACGGATGTAAACCGACTGAGCATCAGCAGGATTCTCTTCATCAATGCCGCCCGCAATGCTCAGGAACTGACCGCCTTCGATAATCAACCCGCGACGGCCTACATTGTTGGCATAAACACCGCCTAAACTGATGTAAAAACTCTCGTGCGCATCAGCGATGTTGTTGTTTTGCTCCGAGCAGAAATCGCCACTCTTCGCCACCACGCGGAAAGTCTCGCGCGTGCGGTTGGCTTGCGAGAAAGTCGGACGGTAGCCCATAATCATCTCCTGACGGATTTTCAACAGACTGTTGTCATTGGTTGCACGGTCCAAATCGTTACCCAAAACACCTTTGATGGAATTGGCATCGCCCGTACAATTAGCCGAAATCTGAGATCCTGAAACATAACCGCGTACATAGGAAAGATAATTGAAAATGCCGCTTTCCAAACGGATGGTATAATTCAAATTGGCTGATGTTCCGCCATTTATGCCTTGAATGAGATTAGCACAAACGCCGCCCACAGCTGTATTGGCCACGCCCCTACCCATCACCAGATTATGGTTGTTCGCCGTGATGGTGGTCGTATTGTCGTTCATATTGAGATATTCAAACTTGCAATCGTTGCTTAAAGTCACAGTTTGCGGACGGATGTAACAGTTTGCATTTCTGTAATCTGTTGAACCATCAGGCATTACCATTGAAATTGTGACTTTTTTCGCATTAGCTGCCGTGAGATTCGTTGCACTGTTGCCGCCTGTCACAATAATGAAATTGGTTTCATACGAATCGCCTCTCAAATCACTGCTGGCCAGACGATTATTCAATTCGGATGCCGTGCAAGTCACCACGTAGGCCTTAGTCCAAACGGCTTCAAACTCAACCATCATGCGCAAGTCTTCTGAATTTGGCACAAAATAAATCTTCGATTCGGCATCCACCAGACCGCCTTCCGCAATCGTGTTATTGTTGGCATCCTTGATGCTTCCATAAAGCAGAGTCTTCACGCGCCATTGCGCAAATCCTTGATAATCATTGCCGTTTTTCGGACGTTTGGAGAAAGGATTCGGAATCGTGGCATATTCATAACGGTAAGGATAAGCCGCATCTTCGGTCTCCAAAGTCTCCCAGTATTCGTAAGTGTCGAGATTCGGATGGTCGACGCCGACAAAACCGCCATTGCCGCGATACACGATTTCGACATCGGCAGGATGCAGCGAGTGAACCGGCAACGAAGCATCGGAATAATAGCTCCAGGTGTGGTCTTCCATGTCGTTCAGCACGACCTTATCGGCAAAAACGCCCGAATTGACATCGACCTTTTCAACGGCCACCAATGACGACAAATAACCATCCTTCACAGCAATAGCACGAATCATGCTGCCTATAGGTGCCTGAAACGGTGCAACATACAGGGTTCCATTATGCACATCAGGGTCAGGCCCGTTGATGGTGTAATAAATGGAAACGCCACCCAACTCGTGACTCAAAGTGACGATGGCAGGATTGTCGTGCGTGTAGGAGATCACCGGTTTTTCCAGCATATCCGGATTGAAATAGGTGATGGTCTTTCGGCTTGATGAACTCGTTTCGCCAAAAGATGCCACGCAAGTCAGAACGGCCTCCTTGACCGTCGGCACCGCACTGTAATAGTCAACCGAAATGTTTTGTCCCTGATTGTCAACGATTCGCGCATCGTTATCCATGTCATTGGACAAAGTCCAT
>CALGBV010000015.1 GCA_937884015.1 uncultured Bacteroidales bacterium | reverse complement strand
AAGTTCCTTCAGCTGTTCGTAGTCTTTCAGGTAATCAAAGTTTTTCATCGTGTTTCGGTTTAGTTGAAATATTCCTCCATCCGGCAGTCGAACAAGGTCTGCACTTCCTTGATGGATTGGTTGATCAAAGCCTTCTGCCGCTCAATGGCCTCGATTTTCTTGGCAAATTGCTGCTGGAGGGATAAGGGAGGTAATGGAACACAGAACATTTTTAAATCTTTAATATTCACATGAGCTACAGTGCTACTAACATTCACCGCCTCAATTTGCATTTTAAACCATTTTGACAAAATCACTCTGTGCAAAAAAACATTGCTCATTATTGATTTTGCAACTCTAAACAACATGGTACGTTGCCCCAAACTAAAATCATAACCTTCCGGCAAGATAACAGCATCCCCTATTGTTCCTTCTCTACCAAAAACTATATCTCCAGCAATAGGTTTTAATCTTGAAATCCTTTTTTCATATTCATCTTTTTCAAGATATTGCATCGTTTCCCATGAAATACTTCCTCCTTTCAATTCAGAAGTCCTAATACAAGGGAAATCTGTAATTCCATTTGCTTTTATTGGAGTTGAATGCGGACAATCCACAATATCAGAACACACTTCTCCCAACTTCTTCACCTCCCATCCCTTATCATTTTCCACAGGGTCGCCGAACATATCGTAGAAAATGGCTTGTGCCAGGTTGTCGAGTTCTTTCAGCTGCTGGCGTTTCTTTTCCAAAATGCCGGAGATGCAGTCGAGTTCGGCAACAATGCGCTGTTGGGTGGGAAGCGGCGGGACGGGAATTTCACATTCTCCATAATCCCTAAAATAGATATGCGGAATTGCAGATCCCGATGCGAAATCAGACAATTTCAGACTTTGCAAAGCGTATGACACAAAACCTATATCATTACCATCTTTTGGAATTATATACTGCAATGTGCCAAGAAGCGATGAGTAGGCTGGATAAAGGTTCACCCTTCCAACGCCAGAACCATCTTTTACAATGCCAATATAAGGCTTGTCACGATGGTAAAAATCAACGTTTTGCACAAAACCACTTGCGCCAAAAACTGGATATTCGCCATTCATTCCCACAATCTTATTTTGGGCAATATTGGAAGATGCTTTATCGCAAATGTCCTTTATTTTTCCTCTTTTCCAGTCCTGTTTATTCATATTACCATAAAATCATAATTATCAAATCAAAAGACAATTTTAGCGTTACCATTGAAGGCACAAATTTCGGCTGCGAGCTTGTTCAGGTTGTGGAAACGGCTGTAATCGGAACTGGAAGGAATGCCGGAAACAGGTTCCATGTCGTCGAGTCCCCAAGGGGCGAGAATCAGCAGGCTGCCGTTGGCACAGGCCTCGAAGCGTTGTTTTTCTGGTTTCCAATAGCGGTTCACAGGGTCTTTTTGCAGATGGATAAGCGGGAAGCCTTTCTCGAGGCACTCGTTTTTCATCAGCAATTCGCCCCGCGAGATGCCAGGCGTCACAATAGCCGTTGCCCCACCCATGATGGCCGACAGCCATTGCTCGCGTTGGCGGGCATAGTCGCTGGTGTCCTCGTAGGGTTGCCCTGTGTCGGGGTGTTTGCGGTGGCATTGCACCTGAATTTTATTCGCCCATCTCAGGAGGAAAAGGTTGCCAAAAGAACCGTAAAAGCGGTCGCCAATCTGCACTTTCAGGCAGCGGCGCATCACATCTGGCAACAGCTTCCGCACAATGCCGCGGCGAGGGTTGTCATTTACATAGGCAATCATTGCCTCCCGGTGGCGGTCGTCAAGGCACACGGTGTCATCGTAGTTATCATCGAAAAGCGGCCGGCGCTCTCGTCCAACCAAAGCATAGGATTCCTGTCTTTGCTTTTTTGACAGGAAGCGGATAAGCTCGCCTTCAGTGCTGTGTTTCAGTGCTTTCTCGCGTAGCCAGCCCGGGATTTCTGCATCGTCTAGTTCGACCGTTATCGGTCGAACCCAAGAACACGGCAGGTTTTGAAACATCTGCCATCGGCTGGGGCAAGCCGCTTTAAACGTCTGCATCACATCGCCCAAGTTCCACTGCATCGGTTCCAACACTTCTATCACTCCATGGAAATGGTCTGGCATGCACACGCAAGCATGCACCGCAACATGATTGCCGTGGGCGGCTTGTCTTTCGGGTATCTGGCTCCACAATTGCAGCACCACTTCACCCAAAGGAGACAGTTTCACCATAGGATGAGCTGCATCATCATTCAAACAGCCAAACAGTGGCTCCCGACCCTTGACAACCACGGTAACGAGATAGGTGCCTCGCCCATAATAGTCATGGCCAGGGTTACGGGGTCTGTATGATAAATAAGATGTCTCCTCAGTCATTTGTGTTCGGTATGAAAAGTCAAGGTTATCCTAAGCAATCAGGAATAACCCTATCCAATTGATATATAAATAATTTCTCCACTACATCATCTTTTCAAGTTCATTCATTGCGCTGCTGATTTCGGCTTCCAGGTCCTTTATTTTTCCGTAGATGACTTCCGGTTTCTCATACTCCACCTTTTCGCGCTCCACTTCCTTGTATTTGCTGATGGAAAGCTCATAATTTTTGGCGCGGATGTCGTCGGCCGGCACGAAGAACGACTTGTCCTTGCGGGTGCGCTTCTCCTCGCCTGCCTTGTCATGGAATCGGGCGATGATGTCGGGAATGTCGTTGTCGGCAATCGGGTTGCGCTTGTCGTCGAGGCTGAAGCCATCGGCTTGCATGTCGTAGAACCACACCTTGTCGGTGCCGCCGGCATTGGTCTTGGTGAAAATCAGTATGGCGGTCGACACGCCTGCGTAGGGTTTGAAAACGCCGCTCGGCATGGAGATGACGGCCTGCAGACGCTGGTTGTCGATGAGTTCCCTGCGCAAAGCGAGGTGTGCGTTGGAGTTGCCAAAAAGCACGCCATCGGGCACGATGCTGGCGCAACGGCCTCCGAGCTGCAACATGCGGATAAAGAGCGAGACGAAAAGCAGTTCGGTCTTCTTGGTCTGGGTGATGGTCAGCAGCGACCTGCTGATGTCACCGCTATCGACGGCACCTGCAAAAGGTGGATTTGCCAGGCAGAGCGTGTAGCGGTCGGTGTCAGTGTTGGAAGCCGAGAGGCTGTCCTGGTATTTCACATCGGGGTTATCGACGCCGTGCAGCATGAGGTTCATGGCACCGATACGGAGCATGGTTCTGTCCATATCAAAGCCGTGGAACATATGATTCATGTAGTGATCTTTATTCTTACGATTGAAGAACACTTCCTGCTTACGGTTTTCTTTCATGTAATCGCTGACAGCTACAAGGAAACCAGAAGTACCACAAGCCGGGTCACAGATTACTTCATCTGCCTTAGGCTCCATCATATCAACCATCATGCGAATAATGTGACGCGGAGTC
>CALGBV010000014.1 GCA_937884015.1 uncultured Bacteroidales bacterium | reverse complement strand
GTGCGGGCATATATCGTTCCATTGGTTTGCCTTGGCGTGTTTTGCAGCGCCATCGCCTACGCTTTGTGGGCCTTCGCCTACAGCAAATTAGGCGCCTCGAAAGCCAATGTCTACAACAACCTGATCCCCGTGTTCACCGCCATTTTCAGCTATTTCATCATTCACGAAAGCCTGACACCACAGAAAATCATCGGCATCGTCCTTGTCGTTTTCGGTCTCGTACTTTCGCAACTTAAAGACCTGAGACAGGCAAGATTATCAAGAGAAAAATCCACAAAATAAAGACTATCGGCATGATTACCAGCAAGACAAACCCTAAGATAAAGAACATCGTCAAGTTGCAGAAGGCCTCCGAGCGCCGCGAGCAAAACCTCATCATCATCGAAGGACAACGCGAGATTGAACGCGCCCAAAAATGCGGTTTCGAAATTGACCAACTTTATGTCTGCCCTACCCTTTTGCGTGAGCCGTTAAGCATCACCGCCAACTGGACGGAAGAGGTTTCGGAAGAAGTGTTCGACAAAATCGCCTACCGCGAAGGCAGCGATGGACTGCTGGCTTTGGCAAGGCCTAAATATAAGAGCCTAAACGAGTTCAAACCGAAAGACAATGCCTTAGTCATCGTGCTGGAAACCGTCGAAAAACCGGGCAACCTAGGCGCTATCATGCGCACTGCCGATGCGGCAGGCGTCGATGCCGTCATTGTGGCCGACCCACAGACCGACATCTTCAATCCCAACGCCATCCGTGCCAGCATAGGCTGCATGTTCAGCGTGCCTGTATATGCTTGCTCAACAGAAGAATGTATCAGTTGGCTGAAAAGCAATCACATCAAGATTTACTGCACCTACCTGAAAGCCTCCATCGACTACTTGGACGCCGATTTCCGAGGCGCATCAGCCATCGTGATGGGCACCGAAGCTACGGGCATCTCCGACGCCTGGGTGGAAGCCGCCGACCAGAACATCATCATCCCGATGAACGGCATCGCCGATTCGCTGAATGTTTCGGTCACCACGGCCATTGTCACTTTTGAAGCCATTCGGCAAAGACGGTGCAAGTGATGTTTTGCAACTGACTTAGTGGCACTTAATATAGTTAGTGGTACTTGAAATAATGAGATTCCCGCCTACGCGGGAATGACGCTTCGCGAAGAGGAAGACGAGAAATCAAAGACTCAACAAAGTTAATGATGACATCTGGAAAAGCCGTCTAAAAGTCTAAAAGTCCGATTGTCCAAAAGTCCAAATGTCCAATTGTCCAAATGTCTAAATGTCCAATTGTCCAAAAAAATGGAAAAAAACTATTTACTGCTGCATCTATCGGTCTTCATTGCCGGATTCACCGGCGTTTTGGGACGTCTCATCAGCCTCGATTCCGCCGTGTTGGTCTGGTATCGCATGGCCTTTGCCGGATTGCTCATGCTGGTCTTTTTGTTCATCACCAAACAATTCAAAAAGAGCGATTTCCACGACAAGCTGCAAATGGGCGGCGTCGGCATGTTGCTTTGCCTGCATTGGGTTTTCTTCTATGCCAGCATCAAGTCGTCCAATGTTTCCATTGGCGTAGTCTGCTTCTCGCTGGTGGGATTCTTCACGGCTCTGTTCGAGCCTATCATCAACAGGCACAGGTTTTCGGCGCGCGAGTTCCTTTTCAGTCTGCTCACGCTATTAGGCATCTACCTCATCTTCCAGTTCGATGCACGCTACCGCTTGGGCATTTGTTTGGGCATCGTCTCTTCGGCTTTATATGCCCTTTTCGCTATCGCCAACCAAAGAGTTGGTAAAAACTACGAAGCCAAAAACATGCTGTTTTGGGAAATGACGGGCGGCCTCATCGGATTGTCGGTTTTGCTCCCCATCTATCAGATTTTCATTCCAATAGGCGGACTCATTCCAACCGGATTAGACCTAGCCTATCTTTCATTTATGGTCGTCATCTGCACCATTGGATTATGCCTGCTGCAAATCATTGTCCTGCAAAAGATTGCGGCCTTCACCGTCAACCTGACCTATAATCTGGAGCCCGTTTACAGCATCATCCTTTCCATGTTCATCTTCAAGGAATACAAGGAACTGAATGTGGCATTTTATTGCGGCATTGCGCTAATCATCCTGTCGGTAGCTTTGCAGACTTGGAGTGAGGTGAGAAAAAGGCATTAAGGTTTCAAACAACCGATAGGAACGACATAGACTCCTTCTTTAAAAGACCATCCGAGACTCGTTGCTTATAGGCTTTCATAAATCAATGGTGTAAATCAAGCTGAATTAGCAGTTTGAGATTCCCGTCTGACGACGGGAATGGAGCATGTAGGAGTTAGTCATAAAGGCGGCGGCGTGTTAGGTTCACACTAAGCGCAATGACAGGCCGCCGCCGCTTGTTTATTTAGTCCCCAAGTTTTCCATTATCTCACTTCGTATCGATGAATCGAAGATTTCCCGACCGCGAGGGCGGGAATCTCTATTTGGGTCTAAAAGCAATGCTTTTAATATGACATTCTGCTGACAAAGAGACTTTGTATACGTGTTTTTATTTGTATCAAGCACAAACACAAAAGGCCGCCCTAAGGCGGCCCATTATTGCAGCATAAATGCTGCGTAATGACACGAAATAATTACTTTTCTTTTTTCTTCGCCAAAGCATAGGCTGCGCCGAAGCCGACCAGCAACAGGGCTCCGCCACCGAGCGGCACATCACCGTTTGCCGGCTGGTTGGTGCTTTCTCCGTGTGCAGGAAGCATTGGGGAAGAAGCGCCATCACCTGAAGCATTATCAGGGGTGTTACCTCTTTGGAACAAGCCTCCGCCATTCTGAGCCATGGAACCCATGGTCAAACCTAAGAACAGGCAAACTGTAAGAATTACTTTTTTCATTTTCTATTTTGTATTTATTATTTGTTCAACTTTAATTGTATCACAAAACCTTCAAAACCATAGCAAAACTTTATTCAAGGTAAGGAAGCGGCCAACCGGCGCGCTTCCAACGGCGGCCCGGTTGGGCGCCGTTTCAACCCATGAAAGATAGGTTTTGGAAATGTTTTGAGTGTTTTGTGACATAGTCATTATCATTTATTATTCAATAACAATTTTCTGTGTCATGCCATTGAGGTTGAGGATATACAGGCCAGCCTTCACGTTGAGGGTCTGGTCGAAGCTGCCGTTGACTTTCTGGCTGCTGACGGTGCGACCTGTCACGTCGATAACCTCGAGAGTGCTTTCATGTTCGATAGCCGGGATGATGACGCGGTTGCCTTCGACGATAGCGAAACTTTCGTTAGCAGTGTTCTCTTCGACACCGGTGCCTTCAAACACAATCTTGAAACGGGCGGCATAGTCGCTGCTGTTGGCTTGGAAGGTATAGCTTGGAGTAGCAAGCAGGTCGACATCCATGCCCGTGAGGTTATCGATGAGGTGGAGATATTCGCATGTGAGGTTTTCAAGCTTCACGTTGATGGTGTATTGGCCATATTCGCGAGTTTCGAAGAAGAGCGGGAGTTGGCTCATTCTCTCGTTGCCTTGGACGATAGCATAGTCTTTGCCATCTTCACGGAAGAAGATGTGTGTGGCTTCTGGGTTCAAGGTGAACTTCTGGAGGTTTTCCTGTTCGTTGAATCTTACGTATGCGCGATCAAGCATGTTTTCACTGTCGCTGACTTCGATGTTGATGAGACTGGTAAGACTACGGGTGTTGACTGTACCTTCAATGTCGGAGGTGAAAGTAACCTTTCTTTTATTACCTGTGCCAGAAGTATAACAGTTTGCAAATAATGCAGAACAAGGCCCAACAACAGGGTTTTCAATCGGTTCCACTTCATTTCTATGTTCATTCAAAGTGAAAAAGCCATTGATGCTGGTTCCTCCAGTAACATTTGCATTGGTGGTAAGAGGATTCCCTATTAAATGAAGTCCTGGGAAATTTTCACTGTCGCCATTATAGGCTAAAGAACTAGTTGTGAATTCCTCTTCTGAATTTGCAATTCCATTAAACTTTAAGACAACATTTTGTGCGTTGCCATAAAGATAACCTCCATCTTCTGATTCGAAATCACTTGGGTCTGCATAAACTTCTGATTTATAATTTTGCCATTCTTTAATTTCTTCTTCTTCTTCGTCATATCCCGAAGCATCCCAGAAATACAAATCAAAATTTCCTTCAAGCAGGTTTTCAGTTTCAAGGAATTCGCCATAGGTAGGATTGGCAATAAAATAATAGTTGTTTCTTGTGCCAGGGGTGTAGGCAGCGATTTCCTTTTCAAAAGTGACCTCATATTCTTCGCCATCGCCAACGAACTGTGCACCATCCTTAATGGTCAAAGTCTTGTAAGTTACAGTTGCATCCTCGTCAATCACGCAGATGCTGTTGGCTGCAATGATGGCATCGTCGCAGCTGGCTGGAATTCTTGGTTCCCAGTTGGCAGCGGTTGACCAGTTGTTGCCATCGACATTGGTGAAAGTGCAGGTGGCTGGGGTGACGAAGTTTATTTCTTGAGGCAAGTCAATTGTTCCGTACTTTAAATTCACTTGATAGACAAATTGATTTTTGCAAATCATTCCTAAATCATCTGAACTTTGACCCGTGGTGTGGTTATAAAACTTGAAAGTCAAATTAGTGACACCTGCTGCTCCATAAAATACACTTTGGAACTGATAGTCGTCAATTTGCCACCAATACTTAACAAAGTTACGTCCTCTGCAAATACCATCCTGGTCATAAAATGCAATTTCTATCTCTTCATGACTTTCAACCTTTACTCCATCAATATTGACATGAGCGACACAGGTGCCATTTGTTCCATCTGGACTTTTCGTCGGATCTGGAAAATGGAAGCTTGGAGTTGTTTGCGCAAATGTAAAAATGCTTATCGCAAGCATTAAAACAGTTAAGATTCTTTTTTTCATTTCTACTTGTTGTATTTAGCTTATTTTACGATTAATTTTTCAACATAGAGCTGTTTGTCGCTTTCTATTATTTTAATTGTATAGAAACCAGGAGCAAAATTAGCAGAGATATTTAATTCATCTCCCGTCATGCGCTCGCTTTTCACAACGACACCCATAGTGTTAATAACTTCAACATAGAGATTTTTCTTGTTGGAAGGAATTGTGAGTTTCACTATTTGATCTCTTTCAACAGGATTCGGGAAAACATCTGCGTGATTTACGGCGAGCTCTTCGGAACCTAAAATGGTGTTGAAATTGAGAATATAGGGCTTTTCAAGTGTGCCTTCAACAGCATCAATTGAATAGTTATACCTGTTAGATGCAACATACACTTCTCCCGTTGTATGATTCATCAATCTGAATTCCAACGGGTCGTTTTGGTTACCGTTGATAGTTAAAAATGCCATATAACGGTTGAAAGGCTCAACAAATTGCGGAATCACAGAACCGCGGCATTTACCATTAGAATATGCTGCAACTTCAAAATCTGAACTTTTCAGTTCTTCTCCCATAAGGTTAATGACCGCAATCATATTCATGTTAGTTGGATATTCGTGAATTGAAGCAGTCCATTGAGTGAGATTCGCTTTAGGCTCCACAACATTACGACTAGATGCGAAGTTGAAAATAACATCTGAATTTCCTGTGTTCTGAATCATATAACCTTGTCCAGGTTGCAATGACGAAAGTTCGCCAATCCATATTCCATTATAATAGGTTGAAAATGCATCCATGCCTTTCACAACATCTCCCGTGTTAGCTGTGTATAATGACATGGCATCTCCAAGATTTGATGCAGATTTGCCAGGATAGCTTATCCACGTCCAACCGTTACCATGAGCAGTCAATTCAACATCCTCAATATTAACTGAAGAACGTCCCGTGAGTGTTAAAGTCCCCGCTGGTACAATTCGCATTTCAATCATATACATTTCTTGGTTATTAATTGAATTAAGACTACCAATCCAACCGACATCACTTCGATAAGATATGAAATCAGTCTGCGACTTGATGGTATTAGCATTACTTCCTAAAGTCGTTTCCAACATCTCCAATCCATCATCGCTCAAGTCGATGTAACTTGACCACCAGTTCCAGCCTGTGGCCATCATGGGAAATTCTTGCTGTTGCTGTGCCGTAAACGCCGGCTGGTTGCCTAACATGCCGTGTGATGCTGGCAAAAGAGGCAGTTCGGTCTGCGCCTTCGCTCCTATTGCAAGAGCGCATACTGCTAATAATGTGAGTATATTTTTCTTCATGATGTATGAGTTTTTTGTTCTTAATCAGTTCACATATTGCCTATTTACATTCTATTGCGCAAAAGTAAGGAAATTTTTCGTATATTATACAATCTATTCTTTATTTATTAAAATTTAATTCAAGCATCCAAAGCACTGACTGTCTTATCACTAACTTAACTCAACCGCATCATTTCCGTCCATAGATTAACGCTACAAAAGTAGAGCATTTAAAGAAGACTGATGTACGCAAAATTACGTATTTTTTCACATTTTCAACACTTGCCTTCCAGGCAGTCATTCAGGCGAAAGCAGATCTACTTGCATGTTTCATTTAGGGTTTAATAGTATATTATTGCCTTATATTTTCACCAACCCATGTTGGTAGGCATAGTGTATCAACTCGGCCGTGGTGGTGAAGCCCATCTTTTGGAAGATGTTGTGCTTGTGGGTCTCGATGGTACGCGGGCTGAGGCACAATTGGTCGGCAATCTGCTTTGCCGTCAGGCCTTTGGCGCACAATCTGACGACCTCCATCTCGCGCTCGGTGAAGTTGGGTTCCTTCCACCGCAACGAAGCTTGGACGGCATGAATCAGATGAGCCACATCGGCGCCATAAAACTCGAAACCTTCGGCAACGGCACAAATGGCCGAAACCAATTCCTCATCACCGGCTTGCTTGCTGATGAAACCATCAATGCCGATATCAAGCAATGACTGGAGGATATCCTCGGAGGTCTCCATGGAGACGACAAGAATCTTGACGTCAGGTCGGGACTGGCGTATCAGCCGGGCTAAATCCAAGCCATTGCCATCGGGCAACTGGAGGTCGAGCAGGACCATGTCAAAATGCAATTCGCCCTTCAAGATGGTTTTCGCCGTAGCCACATCGCCAGCTTCGGTCACTACATGTATATCAGGAGCAAGAGTCAGCAACGAGAACTTGATGCCTAAACGCACTAAAGTCTCGTCGTCGATGAGCATAATGTCGATGCTTTTACCCATAGTATTATATTTCTTGCAAAAATAGGGCAATAACGGAAACGCGAAATAAGTAATAATACGTATTTTGCCCTATTGTAAGTAATATTATGTAGGCAATTATATACTTTTTGACCTTATCATACATCGATAATGGTGTAAATCAAGCTGAATTAGCAGTTTGAGGTTCTTAGTCACTCATCCAGTCTCAGGCTGAAGCGGGCCATCTTTTCCATGCCGTAGTTGACAATCGTCTCAATATAGTCTGAGGAAGTGCTTTTGGTGAACTGGTAGTATTTGCTGAGGGCGCCCTCATTAAAGAACCGTTCGGCCAGCAGGTTGGCCGCTTCGAGCTTTTCGCCACGGTGTGCGTTCTGATAGACGTTGTAGAGCGAATCGACATCTTGCGCCATGACCATCAAAGGGAAGAGCACAACAATAATTAACAAGGCTTTCTTCATACGTTATCTGTTTAAATTGTTGAATCGTCTATTGACGGACATTTTTATTTATCAAATGCAAAAATAAAACAATAATGCCAATTTCAAATATTTATTTTTGGGAACTATATACCTGATGGCACAAAAAGAGGTTGCAACTTTACTGCCACTGTCAAAAAATTGTTTCTATTGACAAAAACATAAAAAAACACTCTTGCGGGATGAGCTCTTTCAGAGCTTTCATGCCGTCAAGACAAACCAAAGCCTCAAGCCAGACTTGGCCTTTGATTTGTCTTGCCGTCATAAATCCCTTCGGGTCTTTCATCCCACAAGAGCAAAAAACAATAAAAACAATGCCCGAAAAACATTTTTCAATAGGATGGAACTCTGG
>CALGBV010000013.1 GCA_937884015.1 uncultured Bacteroidales bacterium | reverse complement strand
CTGATTGCCAAATACGGCATTATGCCAAAAGACGCTATGCCAGAGACCTACAGCAGCAACCATACCTCCCAAATGGCTTCCCTCATCAAATTGAAACTCCGCGAATACGGATTGGAATTGCGCACAATGACCAACAACAAAGGCGTCACCGACAAGCAGTTGCAAGACAAGAAGATGGAAATGCTGCAAACCGTTTACAGAATGCTTGTCTATACATTAGGCGAACCGCCTGCCGAATTCATCTGGACACAGCGCAATGCCAAAGGAGAAATCGTCAGCACCGACAAATACACGCCGAAGTCCTTCGCCGAGAAATTCGCCAATGAGGATTTCAGCACCTACTATATGGTGATGAATGACCCGACCCGCGAATACTACAAGGTATATGAAATCGAATACGACAGACACGTCTATGACGGTCAGAACTGGCGCTTCCTCAATCTGCCGATGAACGAAATCGCCGATATGGCCATCGCATCCATCAAGGACAGCACCAACATGTACTTCTCCTGCGATGTCGGCAAATTCCTCGACCGCGACTTAGGCTATATGGACGTCAACAACTACGATTACGGTTCCCTTTTCGGCACCACCTTCAATATGGACAAAAAGCAACGTATCGCCACCTACGCCAGCATGTCATCACACGCCATGACCCTCTGCGCTGTCGATCTCGACAAAGACGGCAAGCCGCTCAAATGGATGGTTGAAAACAGTTGGGGCAGCAAATACGGCCACAACGGCTTCCTCATCATGACCAACGAATGGTTCAACGAATATATGTTCCGCTTGGTTGTGGAATCCAAATATATTCCTGCAGCCACCCTTAAACTTTTCGATCAAAAACCTATCATGCTCCCCGCTTGGGACCCATTGTTTGCCCCAGAAGAGTAATTTATTAGGTTTTAATCATTTATAAAAATATCAATTATGAAAAAGACGTTCATCACACTGCTCATCATTTTTTTCGGAACAGCAGTATTCGCTCAGAAAGCCGATGATATCTGCGGTATTTTCCACTCTGTAGATCCTTTCTCCAAAGAAGGTTCCCAATGTGAAATCTACAAAGCAGCAGACGGCACTTACGAAGCAAAAGTCGTTTGGGTTGAAAATCCTAAAAAGAAAAACCAACTCGGTTTGGTGTTCATGACCGGCCTTACTTATAATGCCAAAGATAAAGAATATCAAAACGGCAAATTGAAATATCCGGGTAAAAAGGGAACTTACAAAACCTACATCCGCATGGTCAATGACAACAAGACGCTGAAGATGCGCGGTTACCTCGGCGTATCCGTCTTCGGCATGACCGTTGACTGGACCCGCGAATCCAAAATCAGAACGCAAAAATAACTGGCAACCCATCATAACGAAAGCAGGTGCTTCGAGAAATCGGAGCACCTGCTTTCGTTATGAAGTTTAAGGTTTAACAGCTAAAAGCTAATGCCTAATGTCTAATGTCTAATGGCCTACCTTCCAAACTTGCCGATAATGTATTGCGCAATTTGAACAGCATTGGTAGCAGCGCCTTTGCGGAGGTTGTCACCGACGACCCACAGGTTCAAAGTTTTAGGCTGGGTATAGTCACGGCGCACACGGCCGACAAAGACTTCGTCCTTTTCGTGCGCGAACCAAGGCATCGGATAGATGTTGTTGGCAGGATCATCTTGCACGACCAAGCCAGGCATATTATTCAACAAGTCATAAACCTCCTTGATGTCATATTCATTATAGAACTCCACATTGACAGCTTCGGAGTGGCCGCCCATAACGGGAACGCGGACCACCGTTGAGGTCACTTGGATTTCGGGGTCACGCAAGATCTTGCGCGTCTCATTCAGCAATTTGGTCTCTTCCGTAGTATA
>CALGBV010000012.1 GCA_937884015.1 uncultured Bacteroidales bacterium | reverse complement strand
GCAGACCAACCGCGAAGAACTGCTGAAAGCGGTGGATTATTTCGATTCAATTGTGACGACTGATGGCAGAGACGCGATGAATCGCGTCTCTACAGATAACACCGTCTTTCTTGATGCGCGGGCGCATTACATTAACGGCGTGGGATATTATGAGCATGACAGCGTGGTTGAGGCTTGTGCGGAATATCTGAAGGCCGTGGAAATTATGGAAAGCCATTATAAGACAGAAAATCTGGCAAATAAAAAAGCACAGTTCTTGGGGCTGACTTTCAATAGACTCTTTGATTTGTTTTCCGGGCAATATATGTCGGAACCTGCCATCGGTTGTGCCCAACAGGCTTTGGCGTTCTTTCACATAGCGCCTTTTTCTGCCTATAGCGTTCCCATCACTTTGTATAAAATTGGAGTGGAATATGCTGCTTTGGAAGAAATAGACAGCATGAAATACTACTATGCACAAGCCTTAAGCCTAATGCCCGACACTGCCAATATTTATTATCGCGACTTGCGTTCAAGCTGGGCGCTGAATGACTACTTGTATCACCAAAAAGGCGATGCCGCATTGCAAACGCTAAAGCGAATGGCTGTAGAAGCCGAAGATGATGATGAAAGGTTGACCCGATATCATACCATTGGATACATTGATTACAGGGAAAGCGTCTATGATTCCGCCCTCAGATACTTACAGCCTGTGTTTGACCGAAAGACTGACCTTGGAATTAGACTCGAAGCAGCCGAACATCTTAGCAAAATCTATGACAGCCTTGGCGAACACGAAAAAGAGGAAGCCTATATCCGGTTCATGGCTCGATATAAAAGCATAGGGGTCGATAATAAATCGGAAACCTCAAAATTGAGTACCTTGTACCAAGGCTATGCAAACAGAAAACAGCAACGGCAAGCCGAGGCTGAGCAAGAGTTGGCTCAGAAAAAAGCCGTGAAGCGCACCCTTTTCATATTGATTCCTATTGTTCTGACGGTGCTTGTCATTTTAGCCTTAGCTTTGAGAAAAAGGCAACGAAATCGCTTAAAGGCTGCTGAAAACGAGGCAAAACAGCAATTGGAAGCCACAAGGCAACAACTCGACGAGCAATTGCAGCAGCAGGCCGAAGCAAGCAAAAAACTGGACGAAGCGGAAAAACGGTTCGAGCAACAGAAAGCCCAAACCGAAGCCTTGAAACTGGAAATGGTGAAACAAAAAGAAACCGTGTCGGAGAAGAAATCCGATAAGGGCGAAGCCTTTTTCAGCGAGCCGGTGTGCCTGAAAATCAGGGATTCGGTTCTGTTGCGTAGCATCACGACCCGAGACCTTCCCGTTGAACATAAGGATGTGGTGCTTGACGAGGCTGCCGGCTTGCAGTTTTGCAGTGTGGTGAATCAGCATTTCGGGGAATTGGAATCGCAGTTGCGCGAGCGTTATCCCCGGATAAAGTCGCAGGATTTGCTGCTTTGCTACCTGCATCTGCTCAATTTGGAAGAAAAGCAAATGGCCGCCTTGCTGAATTTGACCTACGGTGCGGTGAAAAAAAAGACAGCCCGGCTGCAGGAGTATCTTAAAACCGACGAAAATCTGACAGATTTCATGAAAAGACAGGCCGGTCTTCGATAGGGAAAACTGCCATTGAAGTTCGTTTTCTTGATTTTTTTGATGTCCAAAAGTCTTGTCAGACGGCGTCCAAATAATTAGAAATCAATTGTTGTGAAATAATAAATAATTGATTTTTAATCATATATATCATAATTGTCGTTTTGTCCAACAATTTCCATCAACTTTCCATCATTTGTCCACCAGCGTTTTTGTTTTGCGATTCTACTTTTGCCGATGCAAATCTCAAACAAAAAGCGATATGACAAAAACATTCAAAACCGTTCTGATGCTCATGCTGTTCGTCTCGTCGGCAGCTATGGGTTTCGCACATGGTGCTGAAGGAACAAAGCAAGACGAGTCAATAATGATTCTTCAAAAGAAAGCTGGACACCCTTGCACGAATAAAGGCGAAAGTATTCGCCAACTTACGGAAAGCGAGACTGAAGATGTGGAAGACATTGCTTTCAATGGCACAGGACTGCCACAATACATGGCGCAGTCGTTGCTCGAAGCTACCAATGAACGCTATCATTTTGACGAATGTCCCGAATTGGATTTCCAGGCCCCTGTTAGAGGTGCTTCGCAAGGCTATACTCAGGAAGATTTGAGCAAGGCCATGGGCCTGTCGGTTTCTGCCAAGCCTAACCCTGCCACAACATGGGTAGCTATAGATTACACCCTGCCTGGTGATGCCGAAAAGACTATCCTTACGCTTACTAATGCCCTCGGCGTTAAAGTCGCTTCCTACAATCTTAGCGGCCACCAAGGCCAAAAGGTTCTTGATTTGCGCGAATTTGCAAGTGGTGTATATACTTGCACAATAGCTTGTGGCGAATATTTCCAGACACAAAAGATTGTGATTACTCAATAATTGTCTAATTTTGCAGCAACCGCTTTGGCAGCAAGGCGGTTGCTGCTTAATTCTTTATGCTATGAAACGGATATTGTTTTTGTTGTGTTTCTCCTTTTCCTTGTCCAATTTAACTTCTCAAATTCGAATAGACTGGCAGCAGTGTTATGGAAGTATAGGATATGATTACGGGTGTGGAATTGCTAAAAAGGATGGGGGCTATTGGGTAACTGGCCAGGTTAAAGAGCAAAGCGGAATGGTGACGATTCCAGTCCCAACTTATTCATGGGCAATTGAGATTAATGATGAAGGAAACCTTGTGAAAGAAATTGACCTTGGCTGTTGTGCCAAACAAACAGGGGATTTTTTTAAAGCTTTTGATAACGAGTTTTACTATGCAATAGGACGTCCTGCTAATGAATTGGGAAAACAGCAATTAGGAATAAAAAAAATGGATGCTGATGGCAATGTTATATGGGAAAGATTGTTTGGCGATAAGAATAAGGCTTTTTGGGACTATACGATGGGAATAGGCACTCCTGATGGAGGTGTGATAGCATCAACGACCACCCAATGGTCTGGCGGGGATATAAGCAACTACTATGGAATGGATGATGCCTGGGTGGTAAAAACAGACAGCCTTGGTAATCTTGAATGGGAAACCACCCTAGGTACTGATGGATATGAGATAGCAAATTCTTTCACTTTAGCTTCAGATGGAGGTTGCTATGTTGCCATGGCTGGCTGCCCTGGCTATATAGGATCCATTCCCATCTGCCAAATACCCTCAACGGACGAATATGACTGTATTTTCACCAAGTTGGATGCCAATGGTAATCTGCTGTGGAGCCATTGCTATGGAGGATCAAAACCTGACCTCTTAAAAAAAGTGTTGGAACTTGAAGATGGATTATTATTGATTTGTTGTACACAATCGGATGACAGGGATGCTGAAGGTGCGGAGTATCATTTGGGTTACTATAATAATTTGCCCTATTTGCGCCAAACGGCAGATTGCTGGCTCATTCGTACCGATGCAGACGGCAACATCATTTGGAGCCGCTGTTATGGCGGAACGGGTGATGAGTACCCCACTAAGGCCTTCCAGAACGAAGATGGAGGTTTCACTATCTTTGGAACCACAGAATCCATCGACGGCGATGCACAAAGCGCACAGAATCTGCACTGGTCATGGCAAGAATATGTTTATTCAAAGTTATGGGTGTTCCGTACGGATGCTAATGGCAATCTTATATGGGAAAGGGCAATAGGAACAAAAATGTCAAGAGATATGTATTTAGAAGACGTAGTGAAGCTCAGCGATACGGAATATACCATTCTTGGCACGGCCCATCCGCCAGCGGAAGGCTATGAAGGCGATTTCAGCTGCACCAACTGGGACAACCGCCTGTGCGGCTACGATTCCTACTGGGTCCTCCACATCACCGACATCTTCAACTACGACGACCCGACGGGCATAGAGGAACAGCCAAAAGTGGTGCCTTTTACGGTTAAGGTGTATCCCAACCCCACAAGCAACTATCTTGTGGTCAATGGAGAGAAGCTGCAAAGTGCCGATGTTTTCAGTCTGTTAGGCGAACTTGTCGCCTCCAAGCTGGGCGAAAATGTAGCCAACATCACCATAGACATGAACGAACTGCCAGCGGGAGTCTATTTTGTCAAAGTGAGGGATATGGAGGGAAGGATGTGCGTGCAGAAAATCGTCAAGCGATGAAAAAGACAGCAATCAAGCTTACCCTTTCGGCAGCAGCGGCGGCTATCGCCGCCCTGCTGCTGGCGGGATGTCAGGAAGAGAACCGCAGTCAGCCTTCCGCACCAAAGGAGGCGGAAATCCAAATTCCGGCTCCTAAAGACACGGCGGCAATGGACGAGGAGCATCGCTTTCAGATACGGCTAATCAAGTCCACGCACTCGGATACACACACGGAAAAGTAGAGACGTTGCGTGCAAATCATCAATTTCCTGCGCAAGCCGCCGTAGCCGCGCTAATAGTGATGCCTGGAATGTTTTCAAATTTGTGTGCGCACGATTCAAGCGTGGCGCCCGTGGTCAGCACGTCGTCGATTAATAAAATGTGCTTGCCTTGCAGTTCTTCGGCGTGGCAGACCTGGAAAATGTCTTTCACATTCTGAAAACGTTCTTCCTTCGATTTTTTTGTTTGGGTTGAGGTGTTCACCACACGAACCAGGTATTTGTCGCCAATGGGAATGTTGGTGATTTCTGAGATGCCGCGGGCTATCATCATACTCTGGTTGTAGCCGCGTTTCTTCTCGCGTTTCGGGTGTAAGGGAACGGGCACGAGATAATCGATGCCTTGGAAAAGCGGTGCATCCTTGATGCTTTCGCCCAACTGCTGGCCAAGGAAAACGCCGGCTTCCCAGTTGCTTTTGTATTTCAGTTCGTGAATCAGATGCTGCACCTTGCCTTGCTTGGCGAAAAAGAAACACGCCGTGACGGCATGAAATTTCACGCGGCCATAAAAACCTTGTGCTAAAGGGTTTTCTGGGTTCTTTTCGTAGCCTGTCTTGGGCAATAGATAACGGCATTTCAGGCAGACGGTCTCCTCGTCTTTCAGCAAGGCATCGCCGCAAGCCGCACATACGCGCGGATAGAAAAGGTTGATGATGCAATCGAGCCATTCGCGGAATTTCATAGTCTATTCTCCTAAGCGTATGTATTTCTTTTCCGATTTCTTTTTCTCGGGCTTCTTGTCTTCCTCATCGCCAAAATCATAGATTCGGTAATCGACGGAATAATCCAACGAGTCGGGCAAGAGTTCATCGGTTCGGCCTTGTTCTCTCAGCACTTCGTTGAACATGCGCCTGTTGCGCAGAATGCGTGCCTGCCGACGGGCTTTTGCGTTGTATTTGTCGTAAAGGAACTGCAGCGGACTGGCCGTAACGGTCGGCATTCCGTTGTTGTTCACTTTCGGATGTCGTGTCCAGTAATCGTTGAGGTCTTCGTTCAGACGCTGAATTTCGCGCGGCAAGGGGATGGTCGGCATGTTGATGACCATTTCCTTAAAGGTGTTGTAGTCGTAATACGGCTTAATGTTGACTTCTTTCAGGGTGATGGTGTCGTGTGTGAGACGAATCAACAAAGTGTCATTTCCAGCCATTGTTGAATCGACGGGAATCAGTCTTCGCGAATAACCCACGCAACTCACCCAAAGCGTATCAACTTTTTTTGTCGGGACAAAAAACTCGCCGTTGCGGTTCGAGATGGTCCCGCAATGTGCCATCTTACTGATGACATGTGTGTTACGGACAGGAAAAAGACTGTCGGATGTAACCACATAACCGAAAATATGGATGCGGTCGTCGTGCAAGGCATCTTCGCCCTGCGCCCATGCAAAATGGCAGCACGACAAAAACAACGCTATGATGAGAAACCGCTTCAACAGATTTGAAATTTGGTGGTAAAAATACAACAAAAAACAAACGGAGGCTTTGTTTTTTTATTGCAACGCAAAATACAAAATGCCCACCTCATATCGAGGTGGGCATTTGTCAGTTCAAACAATCAGCGTAAGCCAGCTTACAGCTATTAGTAAGCCTTATATTTATCGCCCGTCTTTTCAATCAGGATGCGGTAGTATTCATCGCTGTATTTCGGGTGGTCGCTGTTGATAGGCGTATACTTGTGATTCGGTTCATTAGGAACGGCCGTGTTGAGGTTGCCGTCCATGTATTTCATGAAGAGGTCATGGTAGAGGTTTTTCCAAGTCTTGCAAAGTTTGGTGGCTTGGTTGTTGGAAAATTCGGTCAGCAGGCGGATGGCTTCCTTTTGGTTTTTGCAACCATTGGCTCTGTTGTCCATGGCCGGAACTGTGTTGTTCACCCAATCGGATTCTAATTTTGATTGTTCCTTTTCGATTTCAGGATGGATGTAGTTGTATTTGGTGTAGGCCCAATTGCTCATCTGATTGAAAGTCCAGAAAGCGGAGGTCTCCGACCATTCGCTCATTGAGCCGTTGCCAACTCTGAAACATTCAGGGATTTCGGTCATGCAGGTGTACATTGGGCAGTAGACGCAGTTGTCGGCATCGTCAACGCCGAACCAAATGATGCCGCCGAGTGGAGCAGGGTAGTAGCCACGGCATTGTGCCACGAATGAGAAACCGGTCTGCTGTGTAGCAGTAGTGCGTTCGTGAACGTAAGCAACGCCATCGACTTCCCAATCCATTGGGCGCCAACGATATGGGCAGTGGAACGGACCGGCGCCGACATCTTGCGACATGTCTAATTCAGTGCCTTCCAAATGGTCGCGCATGAAGTCCATCACGTCGAGCACGCTGACTTTCTGCTTAGGCTGCACCCAAAGAGGCATACGGTTGGTTGGGAAGTTGGCCGGGGTCTGGCACATGCCTGCCGTGTAGGGCTGGGCACGCTTGATGTTGCGGCCGGTGGCATAGTCCCAGTATTCGTTCATGTTGTCAACGACTTTGTTGAACATGGCCCAAACGCGCAGGTCGCAGCCACGGACTGTACCAAAATCAGCTGGGCAATACACATCTGAGAATGAAAATTGTGCATCAGGACCATCATAGAGTTTGCTTTCCTTTGCAAAACTGATGACATCGTCGGCATAAACGCAATCGATGTTGGCATCCTTGAAGAGCTTGTCGATGTTCTTGTAGGTGATGCTGGTCTTGCATTTTCTTGAAGCCAACGGGAAAGTGGTGATGCGGGCTTGGTTGGCGTGACCTGAAACATAGCCATCGGGGATGCGGCGGGCAACCCAAACGGCGCCTTTGTTTTGTTTTCCCTTGCCAATCATTTCAAGAACTTGGAACATATCACTTTCTGTTTCCGGGTTTACGACAATGGCTGAAATTCCAATTATTTATACTTAGTTATTCAATAAATTTCGTCACATCCCAACGCTTCATTGTGTTCACGCCGAGCATACGCTTAACCATATTTATTACAATAGGCCTACTCTCGTCAAGAGTCATACCGTTACCGAGGCGACCATACACATAAGGCACCTCAAGGCCCTTGATACAATAATGGATTACATCAGCCACCAAGTCTATACTCTCCACATGAAACTGCCCGGTCTCACAACCCTCCTGAATCACACGGCGGTAGAGCTCAAGCTCATCATGGTCAAAAGCCTTTCTCACCTTTTCCACCATCCATATATTGCGGAAAAACTCAGCCCTCAGCGTACCGTTGCGCACCACAGTCTCCTTCACAGCATTCAAGTGCGTGTAAATCATAGTTGCCACCTTAAGCTCTGGGTCTATGTCACGAGAGGCCACCTCATCCATCTTATCCGACAGACGCTCGATTTCTGTCTCAATCACAGCCGAATAAATCTCCTCCTTATTTG
>CALGBV010000011.1 GCA_937884015.1 uncultured Bacteroidales bacterium | reverse complement strand
AGTGACATAATGCACAATCATACTCTGATAGAATTTCGGATACCAGGAACTGATGCTCACCGGACCAATGAAATGTTCCATGTCCTTATATTTCATGATAACCGAAGCCAGACCTTTGAAAAGCAACATCAGAGGCAGCATTTCCCTCTGATAGTCGACGCAAACAAAAGAACGGCCTAATTCTATCGTTTTTCTCAGATACGTTTCAAACGAAGCATCAATTTTGAACAAAGTGCTGATATAGAAGCCTTTTTGCCCAAGATTATCCATAATATCACTGCCAATGCCAAGTCGATAACTGCCAGCCAATTGCTGTTTGGCATTGTCCCAAAGAATCAGATGCTTGTAATGCTTGTCAAACTCATCGGTGTCAAGATTATTGCCTGTTCCCTCACCAATAGCACGGAAAGCCAATTCCCTTTGACGCGCAATTTCATGCATCAAATTCGGAATATCATCATAATCAGCAAAATAGCAATCGTAGGTAGAAACCGAGAACAAGAAAGACTTCTCACGGATTTTCTCCAATTCCTGTACCAAAACCGCATTGTCACGGCCTTCGTCAACAGGTTTCAAGTTTGCATTGCGAAACTGAGGCCTATCAACCTTAATATTCGCTTCGAGTGCGTAAGAACGACTTCTCAAATAAGCTGACAAATCCTTAGGATTCTCATATTCAGCGATTTCGGAAGCCAAAATTGGTTTTCCAATCTGAAGGGTAATATGCTTATCATGCTTATTGAGCAATTCTTTTGGAAGACGTGCCGTACCAAGCATGGAATTGATTTTATCGACAAAATAGAAGAAGCGTGAGTTTTCACCTTCCCAAAACACAGGAATCACAGGAACGCCTGCATTTTTTATCATTCTTGCAACAGACTTGCTCCAAGGCAAATCTTCAGGATAGCTGTGACCATGATAGCGCGAAACTTCACCAGCCGGGAAAATGCCAAGGGCCTTGCCATCAGCCAAATGATTGATGGAACCCTTTATTCCGCCAACACTGCTTTTCCATTCAGGATTTTCAGTGAACGGGTTGACCGAGAAGAAAACATCCTTCAAATTCGGGATTTTAGACAAAATGAAATTTGCCATCACCTTGAAATCAGGACGGACCTTTGCGAAAATATCGTAAAGGATAAGACCCTCGATGCCTCCGAACGGATGGTTGCTTACAACGACAAAACCGCCTTCTTTCGGGATGAATTCAAGCTGATTCGGTTCGACATTGCAAGTCACATTTAATGTCTTAAGAACTTGCTCTGCAAAATCAAGTCCCTGATAATCAGCAGTCACATCAAAGACCTTGTTGATTTTACGGAATCCACAGACACCATAAGCGATGCCAGCCGCACAAGAGCCCAAAGGTCCTTTCAGCCCCAAAGCGTTTTTCAAGTCCGATTTTGATATAAGCTGCCTCATAGTAAAATTTAAAGTACAAAGATAAGGAATTATTCAATTAAGACACAAAAGATAGAAAACAAAAAACAGTTGGCGAATGCCAACTGCCTTTGAGTTATGTGTTTACGAAAATTAAAAAAAGCGATCAATACTCGTCTTCGTGGAAAAAGAAATCATCTTTTGTAGGATAATCAGGCCAGAGGTCTTCAATACGCTCGTAGACTTCACCCTCATCTTCCATTTCCTGAAGGTTTTCGATCACTTCGTCAGGTGCGCCCGTGCGCATAGCCCAATCCAGCAACTCCTCTCTTGTTGCCGGCCAAGGTGCATCTTCCAATTTTGAGGCTAATTCTAATGTCCAGTACATAGTCGTTTGGTTTTTATTTTGGGCTGCAAAAATACTTCATCTTGGCAAAAAATCAAGTGTTTTTTATAAAAAAATTATTCAATTCTTATTTTTCTGATTTCCAATACATTTCGCAATTCTTTTCAACAAAATCAAAGAAACGGGCAAGGACAAAGAAGAAATCCGACAATCTATTAAGGTACTTTATGTCGGTTTCATCAACCGGAAAATCCTGTGTCATGCGCCAAGCCTGACGCTCAGCACGACGACAGACCGTGCGGCAGACATGACAATAGGATGCCTTCAAATTGCCGCCAGGAATCACGAAAGCCTTCAATTCGGGCAACTGCTCATTCATTTTGTCAATCTCCTTTTCAAGAAAAGCGACATCATCGGCAGAAAGCGGCGGAATCATCTTGCTCACTTCTGAATCATGGTCTAATGCAAAATGCGATTCCAAGGTAAAGAGCTTATTCTGAACGACTTGCAAAACCGATTTTACAGCCTCAGGAACGCCTTCCAAATCGTTAAGCACGCCCATAAAAGCACTCAGTTCATCGACAGTGCCGTAGGTTTCAACACGCTCATCGAATTTCGCGACGCGCTTGCCGCCAATCAACGAAGTCATGCCTTCGTCACCGGTTTTTGTATAGGTTATGTTTTTCATATTCAAATCAATTATTCAAATTTTTAAAAAAGTCTTGTCGGTTTTCAGTTTTCAGTTGTCGGTTTTCAGTTTTTCAAAAGTTCAGAATTGTTCAATTTTATAAAATTCTAATAGCCAACAGTATACAACAAGATTCCCGCCTTCGCGAGAATGACGGCAAAGCCGTCTAATCGTCCAATAGTCTAATTGTCTACCTGTCCCTAATACTTCAGCACAAAATCCTGTTTTTCAATGCCTAATCTAAAGAAAGCCAATCCGATATGATAAAGGTCGATGGTAAGCGACACATCCTCATTGTCCATAATACGCTCCCAAGCGTCTTCCGCATCGCGCGAGCGGTGAATACCTTCAAAAATAAACACAGAGTCGGTCGTCTTGTGGCTCATACAATCCTGCATGTAATCCCATTCCTCGTCCTCAAAATCGTTCTCACTGAAAAAGACAAAACCCGTGTTGAGTTTCTTAAACTTTTCGGAATCGAAATCCGCTGGCTGAATGAGTGTTACATTTTCAATGCCCATCGAATTGAGCGTTTCAAGAAAGCCATCCGACTCTTCCAGATAAACCTTTGTCTGCAAATTTCCTAAGGCCAACGCCGTCGTGTTGATAGCAGACAATTTCCCGAACGAAACCACCGAATCAGGCTCGAAATACCGCACAATGCGATACAAAAGCCGGCTTTGCTTGCGGCGACGGTAAGTCAAATGTTTCTTGCCATCAAGCAACCTGCTCAGGCGCAGAATTGTCTCATAATCAGAATTTGAACCTTTGTCGTTCAACACCTTCGTGGTAAATTCATAGACGAAAGGCGAGTGAATGTGATACTCACTTTTGCACTGAATCTTGTATTTGAGAAAACTCGAAATCATATCATTCGTATTGGACTTTCTGGAGGAAAAAGACGGTGCGGTGCGGCTTTGGCAACACGCCATTTTGGATAATCTGACAGCCAAAAATCAGGAAACGCGACCCGAACCAAGGCTCAATCTGTACGAAATACTCATCTTCAACATAATCAGCGCCGTGCATTGGCTCAATGTCAACCGATTGCTGGTTCAGCAAAGGCTGGCCATCGGCATCAAAGACCACATAACGCAAGGCATTTTCGCATGATGAAGCCACTACAAGTTCATCGTGGCAAACCGCTTCGCCGGAATGTTTGGTCAAATCGTAGGTCAAATCATTATCGAATCTGACTGATGTCTGCCATTTCAGTTCGCCATCCTTATCGAAGGCCAGCAAAATTTCCGAAATGAAATCGTAGCCATCGAAAACGGTATAGGTGTAAGGATGTGAACCGTAAAAACCATAGCCGTAGCCGTAACTCATGCGTGTTTCGGTGTGATATTCAGGCACAAAGGCTTCGGCAGCAAACACTGACAAGTCGCCGTAATGCGTCAAACGAGGCGTGAGAAACTGAAAAGCGATTTCCTTTTTGTCCTGTTTTCCGTTTTTGCCCAATTTAAGGCGTTCTTCGCGCACCCTGACTCGGTCAGACGCAGTCAGTGCCAGCTCGATTTCAGGCATATTCTTGAAAAGATAAGCCTTGGTTTGCGCTGTTCCGTCGAAACGAATCCAAACCACACCCACGGAAATCTTATCGAAATTTTCGGTTACGCCTTCCAAATCCACTTTCCTATTGGTTTCGCGTTCCAAAGTTCCCATCACCACAAGACGCTGATTTTCATCGAAATCGAAACACATCCGTCCCAAGCCTGCATTTTCGCCATTCTCGTAACGATGCTTTTGCAGCAAGGCACCCGAAGGCGAATAAACCAAAAACGATGTCGCCGCATAACGTTTGTTTTCATATTCGCGTGCCGCCACCACAAAACAATGCTGCTTTTGGAAAGATGCCGTTTGGAAAAGGATGAAACTATTTGTCAAAGAAGGATTTACGGAACGGTAGGAATTTGAAATCAAGTCAAAGAAAAGCAAAGTGCCGTTCCCCGTCTTGTCGTTGACCGCCATCATCATGTTGCCGTCAACCACTTCAAGGGAATGAATGACAGTCTTTTCGGGCAACATTTCGCCGAACGACTTGTAGGTCAAATCCTTGCGGCTGAAACAAATGGCGCAAAAACTAATGGTGTCGGTCTTCTTCAATTTATCGTTTGTGAACAGAAAAACGGCAAAATCATCATCACTTGCCGAGCCCACAAACGACATTCTTGATGAAAGTGGAATCAAGTCGCTGCGCATCTCGTAAAGGCTTGAATCGAGCAAAGTGAAATTCCACAACTGACTTTTGTGCTCATCAGTCCTGTCGGTCTGCGAAACCATGATGCCGCCTTTTGCGCCAAACGACTCAAAATGACAGCCTTGATCCTTCGACCAACGCCCGACTTCGTAACGAGCTGGTTCGGTCTGCTGCGCCGAAACGCAACAGAACGCCAACAAAAACGCCACTATGGAAAACCATTTCTTCATGCTTGACTTTCAGCCCACGAAAATACAAATTTTAGGTAAAATAAAAGTGACTGCCCGAAAAAAGACAGTCACCTTTAGTAAAACAGTGCGATTCGGTTAGAGTTTCACGAACTTAGCAACAGCCTTTTGGCCATCGGTATAGTTGAAATTGACGAAATAAACGCCATTTTCAAGGCTTGAAACTTCGTAATTCACACGGCCTTCCATGCAATTCTTTTCAGAAACCATGCGACCGCTCATATCGTAAACGGCAACCTGTGCATCCTGATTCAAAGTGAAGGAAATCATATCCTTGGCAGGATTCGGATAGACAGTTACAAAGGCATTCATATTCTCGTTGACAGAAATCGTACCAGATGAGATAATGGCCACATTGTCAACTTCCCAAGAATTGGCAGCTTCGGAGGAACTGGTGTA
>CALGBV010000010.1 GCA_937884015.1 uncultured Bacteroidales bacterium | reverse complement strand
CGTAGCACATAGCACATTATTGATTCATTTGAGAAACAACATCGACAGCCTCAGCGCAGTGATGGCAGGAGCATTTCCCCAAAAGACGGCCAAGCAATGGAAAGAATCGCTCAGCACGGCAAAAGCCGAAGGCAAAAGGTATCATCCTGTTGTCAAAGGCATTTCGCTTGAGCAGTACCGCGCCATGCAGCAGTTCCCCATTTTCAGCAAAGGCCAAAACCGTGGCGGAATCGTTGCCGAAAAGAAAGTACGTCGCGTGAGACCTTACAACGAACTGGCAGGCCGCATCATTGGCTATGTCAATGAAACCGAGAACCTTTACGTCGGTTTGGAAGGCGCTTACAACGATTATCTGAAAGGGCAGAACGGCCGGCAACTCGTCAGACGCCTTCACCACAACAACTGGATTCCCGTCGATTCCGATGACGACACCGATGCCAAAAACGGCAACGATGTCGTGACGACTTTTGATGTCAACCTTCAGGACATTGTGGAAAGCGCCCTCAACAACACCATGGTGACCAACAAGGCCGAGCAAGGCTGCGCCATTCTCATGGATGTCGAGACCGGTTACATCAGGGCCTGCGCCAACCTCAAGCTGAACCACAAGAACGGACAATACGAGGAATCGTACAATTTCGCCTTGGCCGAGCGCTACGAGCCTGGTTCGGTTTTCAAAATCGCTTCCATGACCGTGCTTTTCAACCAATACCCGAACACCAAACTGACCGACATCGTCAATATTGGAACGGGGCCGATTGTGTTTTCGAAGCGTGTCATGCGCGACGACCACTCTTTTTCAAAAGACGGTCGCGCAACGGTTGCCGAAATCATCGAGCAGTCGTCCAACAAAGGCACCGCCGTGCTGATTACCAAGCATTTCATGGCCCATCCTGAAAAATATGTCGACGGACTTTATGCCTTAGGCCTGAACAAAAAGCCAGGAACAGGATTGGCCGGTGAAGCACAGCCACTCATCAAGCATCCGACTGACACCGACAAGAATGGTAACAAACTCTGGTCGAATGTTTCATTGCCATGGATGTCAATCGGTTACGAAGTGAACGTCACACCGATGCAAATCATCACACTTTACAACGCCATTGCCAACAACGGCAAGATGATGAAACCACAGTTTGTGAGCGAAATCCGCCACGGCAACCAGACCATCGAAAAATTCGATCCCGTTGTCCTCAACGAACAGATTTGTCCGCCTGAGAACGTAAAAATGTTGCAATGCATGCTGGAAGGCGTCGTGCAAAGAGGCACCGCCAAACGTCAGTTGAAAGACAGCAACGTGCTGATGGCCGGCAAGACCGGAACAGCGCAATACTGCCACCCCCATTTAGGCTACAGCTACCGCGACCCGCAGACAGGCCGACGCGAATACAACACCACGTTTGTAGGCTATTTCCCTGCCGACAAGCCGAAATACAGCTGCATCATCGTCGTCAGCCGTGCCCATGGTCAGTTCTGGGCAGCAGGCGGTGTTTCTGCTCCTGGATTCAGGGAAATCGCAGAAAAGGTTTACGCCATGCGTCTTGGCATTGAAGAAGATTCGGTTTCAGCAAGTTACAAGACCGAAATCAATGAACAGCCGAGACTCATGCACAGCTCGGAAGCAAGCTGTTTCCTCAGCGGCATGAATGAGCAATTCACCGATTACAATACTGACGGCAAGGAATGGGTCACCATCAACAGGACGATTGACGGTTCGGCCCGCATCGATGCCGTCGATTTGAAAGATAACACTGTTCCAAACGTCATCGGCATGAACATCACCGATGCCATCTACCTCTTGGAAAATCACGGCATTAAGGCCACATTCACAGGCGAAGGCATCGTGAGCGAACAATCGCTGCACCCTGGCGACACGCTCAGAGGCAACCGAAGCATGGAACTTAAATTAGCAAGAAAATGAAAGTCAAAGAGATATTAGTCAACTGCAATTTGCTTGAGATTGTCGGAAACAAAGACCTCGACATCAGCAAGATTTCGTTCGATTCGCGCACAGTCGAAAACGGCACCTTATTCTTTGCCGTCAGGGGGACGCAAGTCGATGGCCACAACTACATTGACAAAGCCATTGAAAAAGGCGCCATCGCCATCGTTTGCGAACAACTGCCCGCAACCCTCAACAATGCAGTGACTTATATCAAAGTTGACAACTCGGCCTACGTCTTGGGCATGAGTGCCTCCAATTTCTTTGACAATCCATCGAAGAGACTGAAACTCACTGGCGTTACGGGCACCAACGGCAAAACAACCATCGCCCCCTTATTATACCGTCTTTTCACCGATGCCGGTTATGTGTGCGGCTTGCTTTCGACCATCGAGAACATCGTTGACCACGAAGTCATTCCATCCACGCACACCACCCCCGACCCGATTGAACTGAATGCGCTGCTCAAGAAAATGGTTGACAAAGGCTGCGAATACGCTTTTATGGAAGTCAGTTCGCACAGCGTCGACCAAGACCGCATTGCAGGCCTTGAGTTTGCCGGCGGCATTTTCACCAAAATCGCCGACATCGGTTCCGACCTGATGAAAGTGATTTTCAAGATCGGGGAAGACGACCCGCGCAATCCTGCTACCATCGCCGATAACGTTGGCGACAACGTCG
>CALGBV010000009.1 GCA_937884015.1 uncultured Bacteroidales bacterium | reverse complement strand
GTTCATTACTTTGGAAGATTCGGGAAAGCCTTTCAATCCGCTTGAAAAGGACGACCCCGACATCACGCTTTCGGCAGAAGACCGCCCAATCGGCGGCTTGGGCATTTTCCTGTGCAAACAGTTGATGGACGAAATGAGCTATGCCTACGAAAACGGAAGGAATATTTTAACAATGAAGAAAAATATCTAATAATCAATAAAATGGACATTACTATCACACAAGAAGCCGAAAAGACCATGGTGGTCTTGAGTGGCAGACTCGACACTACCAATGCTGAGCGTTTCCAACAGGATATCGAACCTCTGATGCGTTTGGAAAAACCAGACATCGAAATCGACTGCACCGATATGGAATACACATCTTCGCAGGGCTTGCGCCTGTTCCTGATGCTTCAGAAAAGCGTCAATGCACGGCAGGGCAAAATGGTCATGAAAAACATGAAGCCTCAAGTGAAGGAGATTTTCGACATCACGGGCTTCTCCAATATCATCGCCATCATCTGATGAAGTATATTTTCATCATCGGGCGCAAGGACATGAATTCCGACTTCAGTCTGCTGACGAATCAGATTGAAGCAATGAAACCTGTCTTTGGAGAACGTGGCGACTCGTGCGAAACCTATTGGATGAAAGGTATCGGTGATGGTACGCGCAAGGTGCGTATTTACAGTGATTTGCATCCAAACGAAAAAGTGTGTTTCGTGGCTTGCGGAGGCGACCGCACCATTGGCGAAGTGGCGTCGGGACTGGTCGGCTTTCAGAACAAGACCATGGCCGTCTTTACGCTTGGCGACACGGGCAACGATTTCGTTAAGAGCTTTCCCAATAAGGATTTCCAGAATGTCAGGGCCTTGCTCGATGGTCATGTCAAGGAAGTCGATATCCTCAAAATCAACGACAGCTATTCGCTGAATGTCTGCGATTTCGGCTTCGATTCGGTGGCTGGCAGCGTTGCCAATGAAATGCTGGAGGCGGGACGTAAAAAGGCCTACGAATGGGGCATCTTCATCGCTTTTCTCACGGCTCGTTTCAATAGGATTAAGGTGATTGCCGATGGCGAAAAGCTCGGACGTCGTCACATGCTGCTTTGTGCGGTTTGCAACGGCCAATATCTGGGCAACGGCTTCAATTGTGCGCCTCGTGCCGCCATGGACGATGGCCTGATGGACGTATGTTTCATCAAGCCGTTGTCGCTGTTGGGTTTTCTCAGGCTCCTGCCCATTTACAGAAAAGGCGAGCATCTGGATCACCCGAGATTTAAAAACAAGATCATATACCGTCAGGTCCGGCATGTTGACGTGTCTTCGGGCAAGATGATGGAACTGTGCATCGATGGCGAAATGTTGCCTGGCACCAAGTTCAGCATCGACATCCTGCCAAAGGCCGTCAAACTGCTCCTGCCTGAATAATTCATACGACGATGATTGGAAAACGTTCTTTCTCTCTGCGGCTAAGCCTCAATATCCTGCTTGTCGTCTCGATATTGTTTGTTGCAGCCATCACTATTGTCGCCATCACTTCGCACAAACTGATCACGGAGGAAGCAAAACGCTCGGCGCAAAACATGCTCGACGCTTCAATTTGTGACATTGAGAAAAAACTCCTGCCTACGGAGTCGAAGACACAAAGCGTCGCCTGGTATGTCTCTCATCAGAAATGCGATACGGCCGTTTTGCGTTTTTTGACGACCGCCGTGGTCAAGGACTTGGACATCATCGGGTCGTGCGTCGCCTATGCTCCTTATGCTTACGATAGCACCCGGTACTATTTCATGTATTATACGTCGGATGTAAACAAGGAATTGAAATCAAGGCTGTTGGGTGATGATTCCTACAATTATTTCTCGATGGATTGGTTCCGAGTCCCTTACGAGACCAAAAAACCATATTGGAGCAATCCTTATTTCGACGAAGGTGGCGGCGACTGCCTTATGGCAACTTACAGCTATCCTCTGATTGGAAAGGACAAGAAGGTGTATGCCGTCGTTACGGCCGACATCACTCTGGAGTGGATTGCCGACAAGGTGAGATCTATCAAGCCTTATGAGAACTCGCACATGAATGTGGTCAGCGCCAACGGCAGCTACCTCGACCAGTATCCCGACAGTGACTTGAGAGATGAAACCATTTTTTCGACGGCAGAGCGCACTGGCGACAAGCAGATTATGAAAATCACCAAGGAGATGATGGCCGGCCACAAGGGACTGATGCCTTTCGTCAATAACGGCGTCGCTGCTTTCGCAGTCTATGGTCCTTTGAGCAATGGATGGTCGGCTGCTCTCATTTGCCAATATGGCGACGTGCTTCAGCGCTCTTTCAAGATGAGCAAGATTTTGGGACTCGTTTGCCTTTTCGGTCTCCTCGCCATGTATATTGTCTGCCGCCGTACGGTGCGTAAAATGACCCAGCCAATTACCGAACTGACGGTCTCGGCAACGAATATGGCCAAGGGCAATTTTCACGCTCAGCTTGCCGAAGTCAATACCAACGACGAGATGCGCCGCCTGCACGATGCTTTCGACTATATGCAACATTCCATCAACGATTACATTGCCGAACTGCGCACCACTACGGCATCGAATATGCGTTTCGAAAGCGAACTGAACATCGCAAAAAGCATACAGCAGCACATGGTGCCTACCAATTTCCCTGACCGTGAAGACCTTGGCATTTTTGCCTTGCTGCAGCCGGCAAGACAGGTGGGCGGCGACCTCTACGACTTCGTGATCCGTGGCAACAGCCTTTATTTCGTCATCGGCGACGTGGCCGGTAAAGGTGTTCCTGCCGCCATGTTTATGTCGATCACGCGCAGTGCGTCGCGGTTCATCTCCGGCCTCGATATCGAACTGGATGAGGTGATGAAGAAAATCAACGATACTATTGTCGACGGCAACGATTCCAATATGTTCGTGACGCTGTTCTTGGGTTGCTTGGACCTCCGCACCGGTCACTTGAGATTTTGTAATGGCGGGCACAATCCGCTTGTGGTGATACCGCCTGACGGCAAAAAGCCTTATTTCCTGCCGCAGAAATCGAATATCGTCATTGGTGTAATGCCTGATAGCAGTTTCGTGATGCAGGAAATGGATTTGGAAAAAGGAACGCGTCTTTTGCTTTACACCGATGGCGTTTCGGAAGCCGAGCGTGCCGACAAGTCGCAAT
>CALGBV010000008.1 GCA_937884015.1 uncultured Bacteroidales bacterium | reverse complement strand
TTCCATAGGCAAAGTCAGTTCCACCACATCGCCCGCTTTCCATTTGCGTTCAATGCGACAAAAACCATTCACAGGAACAGCATTCACCATTTTTCCATTCACCGAACAAGTTGCGTTTTTGCACCAATCCGGCACGCGAAGCAGCAACTTCTCCCCTTCCGGCATTGCGTTGACGGTCAGTCGGATGCTTTCACGGAATGGATATTCGGTCTGCATCTCGATGTCGTATTTTCCATCTCTGGTTTTCAGATGCGCCGGCGCGTAAAGCAACCACATCAATTCATTCTGCTGGTTGTGCATGCACATGTTGATGACATAATTCGGCAGCACGCGGTTGATGTTGGCCGAACAGCAAGTCGGGTCGTGAATCACCTTATAATATTGGCCATCGTCACGGATTTTGAGATGCACGCCAGGAATGCGGTTCATAGCAGTCGTGTACACGCTCAAATCGAAATACGAGCTAACCGCCGTCGGCAAGGCATTGAAGAAATCCTTCTCGATTCTGTCGCCATATTTGGCCTCGCCCGTGGCGCGCGCCATCCACACATTCGACCAAAGGAAATCCGAAATGTCGCAAGCCTCAGCCGCCTCAAAAGCCCCGATGCCGTGCAGATATTCATTCGATGAATTGGCGCCCAAAGGCAACACAAAATGCTCTTGCAGAAACTCATACGCATTGACCGAAGCCGCCAGATAATCGGGATTGGCATTCCAGATGTAAGCCGCAGCGCACAATTTCGCCGACTCGTTATAGGAAACGCCGTGGCAAATCGCCGTGCGCATGAATGCCTTGTCGTTCACCCACGAATCCAAGTAGCCGCTTTCATAATTTCCGTAGACTTTCATTGCGCGGTCAACAAATTGCTTATCACCTGAAAAACGGCTGATTTCCAACATGTTTTCAAGGCCGACAATGCGACGCATATTGTCCAATTCACCCCCACTCAAAGGCTTGTTGGCGTCCTTTCTTTCAAAAAGCGGAAACTCGTCATACACGTTTTCCAACATTGACAAAATCCTTTCGTCATGCGTGGCGGAATAATAGGCCAAAGCCGCACGGCAGAAGACCGCTTCGCTCCAATACATGCCGTAATCGCCATCGATTTTGCCCCAGTTTTCAATGTAATCCTTGTTGTTTG
>CALGBV010000007.1 GCA_937884015.1 uncultured Bacteroidales bacterium | reverse complement strand
TTGAGTGCCAGTGCTGTCCACTTGGTCACCTTGTAGACATTTTTCTCTGAAGGGAGGTACTTGATGGCGAAATCGAGGTCTTCCACGACGTGTGCCATGACGAGCTCTCGGCTGTCTCTCGGCTTGTAGAGGTCCGGGTCGGCTGAACCGAGCTGCCTGTCATACCAAGGGACGTCACCGAACCTCTTCACCTTCTCGAGATAGAAGAATGCCCTGAAGAAACGTGCCACTGCCTGGTATTCATTGCGGACGTTGATGTCGTCGCAGTTCTCTGAATACTCGATCAGGGTGTTGTAGTCTCTCAATGCCGTGAAGGTCCAGCCGCTGCCGGATGCCGGTACGACGCGTGTGCCGTTCATCTCGTTGGAAAGGCTTGTAGCCACGATCAGGTCTGATCTTTCCCCATAGACTGCCGTGCTCGGGAGGTCTGCGTAGAAGTTGTTTGCAAATGCATCGAGCTCTGTCCGGGTCGAGAAGAATGAGTCCGGAGAAAGCTGTGCGAGCGGCGACTTGTTGAGGTCGCATGATGATAATGCCGCTGCCGCTGCTGCTATCAATATGATTCTTTTGTTCATGTTATAGTCCTCCTCTGATTAAAGTGTGATGTCAATACCGAACATGAATGATCTCTGCCAAGGATAGATACGCATCTGGGTGTTGGTCTGTGCCATCTCAGGATCGATGTATCTTGAATGTGCCTTGAATGGAGAGAAATATGCAAGGTTCTCACCTGAGAAGTAAACCCTGATGTTGGAGATGTTTGCCTTCTGGGTAAGTGACTTAGGAAGGGTGTAACCGATTTCCAAATGGCTGTTGGCGTAGGCGATGTGGCCGCCAAAAACCTGCTGACGGATGGCGTTTCTGTCCAATAATTCTCCGATAGTGCGGTGATAGCCAGTCTCTTGCAGACTGCTGACCATCTCGGCTTCGTTCAACGAGTCGGCAACGCTGATGTTGGCGTCGATTTTACGGTTGGAGTAGAAGAACGTGCCGTAAAAGTCTTTGTGATGCAAGGTGACTGCTGCGCCACGGAAATAGCCGAATTCGGTAGAGGATGTCTTTGGTTTCAGACCGCGACCTTGTTTCATCACCGAACTGCCGTCGACGGTCTTCCCAAAACTCATGCCTGACCAAAGCGTAAGTCCTTGACCAAAAGAGAGTTGATAATCGCCCAAAGCCGCATCTTTAACAAAGCCTAAGTCGTTGGCATAAACGTGAAAACCGTAAATGTCAAAGCCCTTGTGATATTTGTCGCCCAAAACCATTTTGATTGTATCGCTGATTTTGTCGGTGAAGAACATCTCGCCCGGGTCTTTTTCGGCGGCAAAGCCAAAACGGATTTTATTCCTGTAATTATAGGTATACTTGATTTGGTGTTTCTGTGGACTGCCCAAGAAGTGTTGTCCTTGATGTTCAAGCATTTCCTCGTCGTCGACTTTTTCGTAACCTTGCTGGTCTTCAAGCACTTGCTCGTAACGCGCCACAATCTGATGCTTGCCGTATTTCGCCATTTTCTGCAAAGTCACTTTGTCTTTCGAATTGTCGGCACCTGCGTAAACGATGGATTTGATAATGCTAACCGTCTGTTCGTCAAAGCCTTCCACTATTTCCAATTCGTCGAGGAAAAGGAAGTCACCGTAGAATTTGCGGTAGTTTTTCAGGGCTTCGTACTGAAACACGTTGATGAGGCGCAATTCCAGCAGGTTGACAATGTCGTCGCTATTGATGTTGATGGGATTTTCGCTGTAAAAAATGTAGTTGTCAAGCAGTTCTTCGTAATCGATTTCATCTTCGGTTTCCTCAGCCAGAGGTTCAACTTGCTCGATAAGCAGCTGATTCAAGGCATCTGACGACAAGGAATCAACGGCAATCTGAGCCGAAGCGACACTTGAGATAAAAGCAAATAATATGATGACAATCAGTTTTTTCATTATTTGCCGATGTTAAATATCATTCCAATATTGACGGTAGAACCTAACACTTGGTGCATTTGTGCGCCGACATTGATTTCCATAAACTTGATCTGATAGCCAAGGCCAAAAGTCAACAGGCCTTGCTGCTCGAAACGGTCGGTGCCGATTTGCGCTCCAGCGCGAATATAGAAATCCTTAACGGCTTCATATTCAAGTCCTCCACGAAAAGCGAAACCTTCAAAATCAGTGTTCTTCTCAACTTCGAGTTGTGCGATGAAATCTTTTGTGAATTTGTAACTGGCACCAAAACGGAAAACAATCGGCAATGGTTCCTGATTGATGGTTTGCTTCAAAGTGAATCTTGCCGGATTGAAAATGTATGTTCCAAGTATCAGTTTATCAGTGACTTTTGATTGAATACCTAATTCAAAGGTTAAAGCACTTTTGTTGCCGTATTCTTCAGCGATTTTCAGCAAGCAATAGTCCAATTGCAGTCCGATTTGAAGGTAGCGTCCGAAACTTCGGGCGTATGCCAGACCGATTTTGTTTTCATTGAAATTGCTTGAGCCATATTGATTGAAACTCACGCCTATTGTGCCCATGTTGAGCGGCACGGCAAAAGCCGCGCTTTTGTCAGCCGTTTCGGGCAGCATCCATTGGTTTTGGTAATAGAGGCCGAGGCTCATCTTTTGCAGTTCGGCCAGTCCAGCAGGGTTGTTTTGCATGGCCCAGATGCCTTGCGATGCCACGCACGAATTGCCCATGGCCGCCGCGCGACCGCCGACGGGGTGAATGAAATCGTAAGCAAAAAGGCTGTTGCCCAAAGTCAGTATGATAAGGAGAAGGTAAAGTCTTTTCATGTAGGATTGTGTTTGATTCCACAAAATTACAAAAAGAATGGCAATTGCCAACGGAATATGGAAAATTGTGTAATTTTGCTCGAAATAAATTGTAATGATATGGACGGACTTTCAATCATATTAATCATTGTATCCATTCTGTTGATT
>CALGBV010000006.1 GCA_937884015.1 uncultured Bacteroidales bacterium | reverse complement strand
ATGACGCTTTCGGGCAGCGTGATGTCACCTTCCGGTTTGGTGATGCCGATGCCGCTCCATCCATTTTCGTTATCGCTAGTCGGCGGCACAATGCTCACCCAATGCTGTTGGGCGTCGATGATTCTGTAGTAGAGCTTTTGGCCTGTTGCGCAAATGGCAGTAAAATCGTACTGGTCTGTGATGATAAAGTTGGCCACAAGGTTGTAGTCGCCGCTCAAGGTGAAGGAGTGAGGGTTGGCTGCTGAGAATTCCATGCCGTTTTCCGTCCAGTTTACGAACCTGTAGCAATCGTTAGGCGTTGCCAAAACAGTGGCTTGGGTGTTGCAGTCGGGTTGCTGGGTTATGCTTGCCGAACCAAAATCCGTGTTCGCCGATGCCACCGTGAGGCCATATACGATGTCTTCCGCTATCATGCTGTCATAAGCGCTCCAGCTGGTTCCATAGGATTCGCCCTTGCCGCATGGCACGATGATGGTTTGCAATCCCTGAATGTTATCGAAAGCATAATCGCCCAAGGTAGGCGGTGTGGCTGGCTTGGCAATGATTTGGGTGAGATAGGCATATTGAAAAGCACTCTGTCCAATGGCTGTTACAGAGCTGCCAATGGTGAGCGGACCGGTGAAACCTGAACAATATGAAAAAGCATAACTGTCAGTCACGGAATTGCCAATGGTGAGCGAACCATTGAAGCCTGAGCAATGTGCAAAAGCTTGAGTTCCAATTCTTTCTACGGAATTAGGGATGGCGAGCGAACCTGTTAAGCCGCTACATCTGAAAAAGGAAAAATATCCAATGCTTGTCACGGAATTGGGGATTGTGAGCGAGCCTGTGAATCCTGAACAGTTTTCAAAAGCACCATTCCCAATGCTTGTTACGGAATTGCCGATGTTGAGCGAGCCGGAGAAATTTGAACAGTTTGCAAAAGCATAAGTTCCAATACTTGTCACGGCATCGCCGATGGTGAGCGAGCCGCTGAGGCCTGAACAGTTTTTGAAGGCATCGTTTCCAATGCTTGTCACGGAGTAGGTCGTGCCTCCGAAAGTTACGGTGGAAGGTATGACAAAATCATGGGCTGTAAAGTCCTCGGTGTGTCCCACCAACGCAACGGTGGGCGGGTTGGTGCCTGTAATGCTGTAGTTCAGGCCTTCAGATGTTGAGAAATAGAAATTGGCCACAAGGTTGCGGTCACTTTCCATAACGAAAGAATAGGTGTTGTTTCTTGAGACCACCTCGCCGTTTTCCGTCCAACTGCTTAACCAACAGTTTTCGGCAGGTGTGGCGGTGACGGTGGACATACCGCTCGTACAGTCTGTATATTGCGTTATGCTAACCTTGCCTAATTCCCGGTTGGACGATGCTACATTGAGGTCATACTGTAAAGAGCCTTCTTTTATTGCGCTGGCAGTTTCGGTCCAGCTGTTTCCATAGGCTTCTCTACAGCCGCAAGGCACGAATATGGATTGTAATTCAGTGATTTGAACTAATAAAATGGCAGTCGTAGAAGGCGGTGTGACAGGTTTGGCAACGATTTGGGAGAATCGGGTATAAAGAAAATTCTGCGCTCCAATGTCTGTTACGGCACTGCCGAGGATGAGCGAGCCTGTAAAGCCAGACCATGCAAAACTATAATCGCCTAACAAAGAATTGGGGATGGTGAGCGAGCCTGTAAAGCCTGAACATTCATAAAAAGCCCACTCTCCAATGCTTTCCACAGAACTGCCGATGTTGAGCGAGCCGGTTAAGCCTGAACAGCCATCAAAAGCATAATTTCCAATGCTTTCCACGGAACTGCCGATGGTGAGCGTGCCGTTGAAGCCTGAACATCTATCAAAAGCATAATTTCCAATGCTTGTCACGGAATTGGGGATGGTGAGCGAGCCGGTGAAGCCTGAACATCTATCAAAAGCATTATTTCCAATGCTTGTCACGGAATTGGGGATGGTGAGCGAGCCTGTTAAGTTTGTACATCGATAAAAAGCCTCATATCCAATGCTCGTCACGGAATAGTCCGTTTCTTCGTAAGTTACGGTGGAAGGAATGACCAAATCCTGGGCGGTGAAGTCCTCGGTGTGTCCTGTCAGCGTAACGGTGGG
>CALGBV010000005.1 GCA_937884015.1 uncultured Bacteroidales bacterium | reverse complement strand
CCATTCTGTTGGACACCCAAACCGATTCGTATTACCGCCGCAAGGTGCGCATCAAGCAAATGAAAATGGACATGACCGACGACAAGCGCAGCTTTGAGGAAATCGTCAACGCCGTGTAGAGACGTTGCGTGCAACGTCTCCAAACGAAAAATTATAATCAATTGAATATTAATAAATTAAAATTTATTCATCATGAAAAAGGTATTATTAATTATGGTATTATTTGCCATCAGTTTTGCCGGAGAAGCGCAGCAGAATTACGATTTTTCTGCGGTTAACGAAACTGGGGTATCTTTGTATTACAGAATTACATCTGATGCAAACAAAACTGTAGAAGTGGTTTATCCGCATGTTGAGGGGGATTATTGGGGAGGCTACACAAAACCGACAGGTTCCTTAATCATTCCAAGCAGCGTAACGCATGACGGTGTAGATTACACGGTTGTTTCAATCGGGGAATTTGCTTTTTATGAATGCACTGGCTTGACGGCTGTGACTGTTGGCGATTTGGTTTGTGCGATTTATTCACACGCTTTTTTTGGTTGTTCCAATTTGTCTTCAGTCGAAATGCCTGACCAAATGTATATAATTGGAGAAAGTGCCTTTGCCAGAACTGCATTTACAGAAATCAATCTTCCTTCTGGTTTGTTATACATTGACGAGGCATGCTTTATGGAATGCAATTCGCTGGTTTTAATTACAATACCTGAAAATGTAACTGAAATTGGCAGAATGGCTTTTTTAAATTGCCATTCGTTGCAGTCTGTCACATTTAATAATTCACTTCAAAAAATTTGGGATTCTGCTTTCGAAAATTGTTCCAGCCTAACTGAAATTGAAATCCCGAATTCCGTCGCACAAATCAGATGGTCGGCTTTCAGAAATTGCACCAACTTGTCGACGGTCACCATTGGCACAGGCGTTACGGAAATCCAACAATATGCATTCAGGGGATGTACCGCGTTAGAAACAGTGAACTTTAATGCCATAAATTGTATAGTCAGTGATGAAGCTTGTTTCGGCGACAATCCAAGGTTCAAAAACCTCAATATCGGAGAGGAAGTCCAACTTATTGATGATTTTGCTTTTACTAATTGTAATTCAATTACTAAACTTGTTATTCCTAATTCCGTCACCACCATAAAGGCAAGAGCCTTCAAAGATTGCAGAAGCCTCGACACAATTGAAATCGGCAGTTCGCTACAATCGCTCGCCGATGACGCTTTTGCCTATTGCGGCGACTCTTTGCTTTACATTTCCGTTAATCATGACAATCCTTATTTCGACACCCGAAACGATTGCAATGCCCTTATCAAGACTTCTACCAACGAGCTGGTTTTGGGAAGTGTGAATACCATCATCCCAGATGGCATCATATCGATAGGAAACTATGCTTTCACCAATCGCAGAATGACAAGTATCAATATTCCAGGAACAATTCAAGCAATTGGAAATGAGTCATTTAATTATTGCAATTTATTGAATACCATCATTTCTGAAGCCATGACGCCACCATTAGCTTATCCCACAACTTTTAATGGATGCGGCTTTGACCATGATGATTTTGGGTCTACAAATGTTTATGTTCCTTACGGAACGAGCCAGCTTTATCGAAACGCTACCGGGTGGAATTATTTCAGCAACTTCATTGAAAGAGGCATGATTATCGGTGGCGCCGAATGGTACTACGAAATCCTAAACGACAACGGCAGCATCACTTACCAGCAGTTGCAGCACGAGGGCGACACGGTCATCAACCATAAGGATGTGAAAATCATTGTGCGCACCAACACCTTGTACGACAAGCATCAGGAAATCACACACGAATATGTTTATGAGGAAAATAACGTGGTGTATTGGTGGGACAAGGAAAATGAAAACTTCACGGTTTTGTACGATCAAAACGCTGAAGTCGGCGATGAATGGCAGATTACCAAAGGTGGCAGGTCAATTATTGTCCGTGTCGATGAAGTTTCGCAGTACGAATACGAAGGCCGAACTTTCAAGATGATGCATGTCAATGATGGAAACAATGTTTTCACTGGCAATATTGTCTGCGGCATTGGTCACATGACGAGTTGGTTCCCTGAAAAGATAATGCATGTGTATCGTGATTCACGGGTTGAAGGCCTGCGCTGCTACTGGACAAACGGCAATCTCATCTTGAAAAACGGCGACAAGGATTGCGATGCGGTTTACGAAGAAATGCATTCCGGCATTGATGAAACAGCAAATGCAAGTTTTTCCCTCTATCCAAACCCGACCAACGGCACCTTATACATTGAAAGCCAAGGCGATGCCTGCACATTCAGCATCAGCAACATGCTCGGTCAAACCGTGATGACAGGCAACATTGCTGACAACCAAATCATCAATGTTTCAGGATTGGACGGCGGGATGTATTTCATCTGCATTGGCCAGCGGACAGTGAAATTTGTGGTGAGGAAATGATTCTTTGGAAATCCGTGTGGAGACGTTGCACGCAACGTCTCTACATGGGAAAACCAATTGAATATTAACAAATTAAAATTTATATATTATGAAAAACGCATTATTTACAATGATTATCTGCATGGCAGCCATCAGCTTTGCATGGGCGCAGGAAAGGCCAAGCATGATTGCAAACCGCAACTATACCGAAAAACTGGATAGCGTGGTGGAATATCAAGGAGAAAAAAAAGGGTATAATAAATACTCTTATTTTTATTACAATACCGAACATGGCAGTTTGCAACAAGTAGAATACCGGATTGGCCAACGGAATGAAAAACATGATTACCGAATCGATGAAAATGGAAATATCATAGATCGGATACATAAACAACTTTACCCTTACAGTAACCAAGAATTTACTTATGAAAAAGATCACTTGGAATATGATGAAAACGGGAATCTGGTTTTGTCTCTGAATTATCAATACGTTTGGGACGAAAACGATTATATACAATCTATTTGTTTTGGCAAACGGAATGTCTATGATGACCATGGAAATCTCAAAGAATACGAAGAATTCGGGTATTCAACATGCGGGAATTACTGTGTTTCAAAAAGAAAAGAATACCAATATGATGAGCACAACCACCTGATTAATGTGCTTAATTACACTCTGTCAGCAAATAATACGCTTTACCTTGTAAATAAGAGCGACTATGTTTATAACGATGCCAATCTTTTGGAAACTGAAACCAGATATACCATTACATCACCAGAGTATGATGTTTTAGTGCCTTATTATCAGCTGGTATATTCCTATTATGATAATGGGAACAAGAAAACCTACACGAAGCGAAATTGGTCGGAAGACCATTGGGAGGACGCTGAAAAGCAGGAATACACTTATACGGCTTCAAACATGAATGAAAGCCAGACACACTATGAAGCGGTTGACGGAAACTGGGTGGAACAAAAAAAATATGAATGGTATTACGACGCATCAGACAGGCTCACCGACAGCTTGTTATATGATTGGAAGGAATCTGATTGGGTATTAAAGTGTAAGACGGTACTCTCATACAACGAATATGGACTTGAAGAAATAACGTTATATGGTGGCACAACTCCAAGCGAAAAATTCAGTTATGAATACGACGAGAACGGCAACTGCACACTATATGGCAATTATTCGCAGTACGATGCAGAAACTGGCAATTGGAACAAAACCAAAGAAACGATTAACATGACATACGATGCAGAAACACCGATAGAAAACATTTTGCTTTGCAATTCGATATGGTACGATTTCTGTATCCATGATCCTTCTATCAGCGATTATCATATTCCTGTTTTCAATAAAATAACCGAAACCACACGCGTTCCTATAGATAAAAACAACATTTTCTACTATTCACCCTGCCAGTTGGAAAACGGATATTTCGTTTCCCTCAGTTGTGACGATGCAAAAGGCACGGTTTCGGGTGACTGCATTTACAAGGAAAATGAAACTGCCACTGTTTGGGCCAACGGAAAAAACGGCTATCAGTTCAGCCACTGGAGCGATGGCAACACCAATAATCCGAGAACCATCACCGTGACCCAGGACATTGACCTTGAAGCCTTTTTCGAACCTGCCGTTTCGCCTATCGGTGCCGAATGGTACTACGAAATCGTGAACGACAACGGCAGCATCACCTATCAGCACCTGCAATACACCAACGACACGGTCATCAACCATAAGGACGTGAAAATCATTGTGCGCACCAACACGCTCTACGACAAGGGCGAACACCAAACCGTTACGCACGAATACATCTACAATGAGGACAACAAGGTTTTCTGGTGGAACAAGACTTTGAACGAGTTCACCAAACTCTACGATTTCGGACTTGAGCCTGGCGACGAATGGGAGATTAAGGTTGGCACGGAAATCCTTACCATGCACGTCGACGCCGTCGACACGACTCATTACGATGGCAAGACTTATCCGATACAGCGCGTCAGCGACGACAACGGCATTTTCAACGGAACCATTATCTGCGACATCGGTCACCTGACAAGTTTCTTCCCCGAAAAACTGATGAACGAAAAGAAAAGCCACCGCGTGGAGGGCATACGCTGCTACTGGATTGACGGCAACCTGATTTTCAAAAACGGCGACAAAGATTGCGATGCGGTTTATGAAGAAATGCATTCCAGCATTGATGAAACAACAAATGCAAGTTTTTCCCTCTATCCAAACCCGACCAACGGCACCTTATACATTGAAAGCCAAGGCAATGCCAGCACATTCAACATCAGCAACATGCTCGGTCAAACCGTTATGACAGGCAACATTGCCGACAACCAAATCATCAATGTTTCAGGATTGGATGATGGGATGTATTTCATCTGCATTGGACAACGGACGGTGAAATTTGTGGTTCGGAAATGATTATTTTGAAATCCGTGTGAAGACGTTGCACGCAACGTCTCTACATGGGAAAATTCCATGAAATTCAACAGAAAAATAGGGCGTTGCCCTATTTTTCTTATTTTTGCAATTTCCATTCTTGGAAAAGAATCTTTAAATTGTTGAATCTTAAATCTTTAAATAAAAACTGTACAAATTACCAACTCATTTCGACAGGCTCAATGAGCGAGGAATCCCGAAAAACCTCGATGTCTCGCGACCTCGCCGTCTAAAAATCCAAATGTCTAATTGTCTAAATGTCCAAAAGTCAAATCTTTAAATTATTAAATATCAAATCTTTAAATCCAATTTCATGAAAAAAGTATTAGGAATCATTGCACTTGCCATTCTCGTTTCAGTTGGCAGAGTGTATGCCGATGAAGGCATGTGGCTCCCAATGTTCGTGGAGCGTTTGAATTACGTCGATATGCAGAAAATGGGTCTGCAGCTGACACCTGAAGAACTGTACAGCATCAACCACAGCAGTCTGAAAGACGCTATCGTGGGTCTTGGCGATGATGCCAAACCGCGCGGTTTCTTCTGCACGGGCGAAATCGTTTCCGAACATGGCCTGCTGTTCACCAACCACCACTGCGGTTACGGTTCAATCCAGAAGCTCAGCTCAGTCGAACACGACTATCTGAAAGACGGTTTCTGGGCAAAGAACTATTCCGAAGAACTTCCTGCCGCCGACATGACCGCTTCGTTCCTTGTCCGCATGGAAGATGTCACCGAAACCATTCTGAGCGTCGTCACCGACGACATGGACTTCGCCGCCCGCAACAAAGCCATCAACGAAAAGGCTAAGGAACTTGAAGCCGCTGCTTCTGAAAACGGCAAGTACAACCCAGTCATCAAAGGTTTCTTTGAGGGCAACGAATACTATATGTTTGTTTATCAAGTCTATACCGATGTCCGTTTGGTTGGCGTTGCCAATTCATCCATTGGTAAGTTCGGCGGCGACACCGACAACTGGATGTGGCCTCGTCACACTGGCGACTTCTCCATTTTCCGCGTCTACGCCGACAAGGACGGCAACCCTGCTCCATATTCAAAGGACAATGTGCCGTTGACTCCAAAACATCACCTCCCAATCAGCCTCGATGGTGTCCAGAAGGACGACTTCACCATGATTTGGGGTTTCCCTGGTTCAACCGAACGCTACATGTCATCCTACGGCATCAACTACAACGTTGAAACCTTCTATCCTCTGATTATCGACATCTTCGGCAAGCAGCTCGAAGTGATGGAAGAATACATGAAGGCTGACGACGAAATCAACCTGATGTATGCCGACAACCACGCTGGCCTGGCCAACACTTGGAAGAACTTCATCGGCCAGTGCAAAATGCTCCGCAAGAACAAGGTCGAAGAAACCAAGGTCGCTATGGAAAAGGACTATCAGTCATGGGTTTATGCCGATGCCAATCGTCAGGCTGAATACGGCAAGGCCCTCACTAACCTGAAGAACGCTTACGAAACCCTCGGCGAGGTTGCCAAGTATGTCTATTATCCAAACTTCATCGCCAACATTGGTGCTGCCGGCATTGCTGCACAATTCAGCACTTATTATGATGCAACTAATGATGTTGAAAAATATACAAAAGCATTGAAAAAAGCCAAAAAGGATCAAAAAGCTTTATATGCTGACTCTTTGAGCAATGCAAAAATGATTCAAGAAATGGCTTTGGAACAAATCAAACAGATGAATGTTGATGAATTGTTTGCCGAAACAAATCCACAAGTCGAAAAGAAGACCTTCTGCGAAATGCTGAAAGTCTACAAGAACGCTTTCAAGGCCAACGAACTGCCTGAAATCTACAACATCATCGACAAGAAATTCAACGGCGACATCAATGCATTCACTGAAGAAGTCTATGCTAATTCTCTTTTCGCTACACCAGAAAGTGTTAAAGCTTTCATCGCTAATCTTAAAGCCAAAAAGATTGGTGAGGATTACGCTTACATCATGTCATCCTCAATGATGGGACAACTCATTGAAAACGCTCCTGCTTACAGCGCAGCCATGACTGCTGTTTCCGAAAACGACCATATCTTCGTCAAGGGTTTGCGCGAATATTACGCTGCCACACAACCTGAAAAGAGCCTCTACCCGGATGCCAACTCAACCATGAGAATGAGCTACGGTTCGGTTCAGGACTATCAGCCGGCCGATGCAGTCCACTACGACTATGTCTGCACCGCTAACGGTATCCTCCAAAAGTATGTTCCAGGCGACTACGAATTTGATGCTCCAAAGGGCCTCATCGACCTCATCGAAAAGAAAGACTTCGGCGTTTACGCTGACGACAACGGCGAACTCATCGTTTGCTTCCTTTCGACCAACGACATCACCGGCGGTAACTCAGGCAGCCCGATCATGAACGCCAAGGGCGAACTCCTCGGCCTTGCCTTCGACGGCAACTGGGAAGCCATGAGCGGCGACGTGAACTTCGAGCCAAAACTCCAGCGCACCATCAACGTTGACATCCGCTACGTGCTCTTCATCATCGACAAGTACGCAGGCGCCACCAACCTGATTGACGAACTCGACATCCACAAGGCCGAACCTCAGCCAATCCGCGTGGAAGAGGAAATTTAATTCGTAAAGACGTTGCACACAACGTCTTTACATAAAAAATCGGTTGCCTGGAAATCAGGCGACCGATTTTTTTTATTTTTGCAGCAAATAAATAATCCTATGAAGAAGAAAATCTGGATTTCCGCTGCTGTCATTATAATTGCAGCAGCAGCCATATTTGCCATTCGGCAAAGCAAAACCTTGCTTTTCAACCCGATGAGCAACTGCAAAGGCAAAACCATTAGCATCGATATGGATATGGAAAATGCTGTTACTGAAGGTATTACAATTCCAACCGCAACCCAAACCAAAGACGGAGCATCGGCTTTCGTTTTTTCATTCCTCAAATTGAAACACGATGGCTATTACTACAAAGTGTACTACCAGAACGAATCCTACAAGTTCCCGAACGACCATGAATATGCTTCCGAAAACTTTTACGGCAGCTGGGAAGATGTTTCAGTAGGATTCAAGCCGATGACAAGCGCTTTTGTGAAAGACAGTCTGCGCATTGTGGGCAACCCTCGCGATGAAAAGATTTTCTATGGCGCCGATGTCAGCGAAAACTACCGCAACCAGAAACACGTCGATTCCATCATCCGCTGCATGCGCAACAGCGAAGAATGGTTTGCAAAAATCTGCGCAAAAGCCGAAAACAACGGCATCACCATCGATGAACAGCTTTACAGAGACGCCATGTGGGTTGTGGAAGACGACTTGAACAACGGCGACTTCAATCACCGCTGGAAAAGAAATCCGCGCGTGGGCGAATATGGTTTCATGCTCGTCGTGTGCGATGAAGAAGGTCTGGCCGAAATCCCTGATTATGTGAAATATATCGGACAAACCAACGAAGAAGGCAAGTTCGTAAACCCTATCGGATGGTTTGAAGCCAACCCCTCAAAACACATCAAAATCATCAATTCCGGCAGAAGACTCAAGACAAGAGCCATCATTTCCGTTGAAAACGGCATTTTCGTTGACGAATCGCGAGTCAACGACAAGAACCAGCCTTTCGACTGCGGCTGCGGCATCGATGACAACCTTTACAAAAAAGCACTTTACGAACAGTTTTTCAGCAGCGTGAGCCAACAATACACGCTTCGCAACATTCCTGTCATTCAGGATGTTGTTGGAGAAATCCCATACACACGCGAAGAATACGAAGCCAACAAGACCCGTTTCGATTCCACGGAACTGCAAATGAATTATCCCGTGGCTTCCAACAAACCCTGCACTACCGTGAAACTTTCCGACGACAAAGACTATATCACCCTCATCAACCCAGGCAGCACGCCGGACAACCTGAAAAAAGAGTCGACAGGCATACGCACCCGCGTGGGCTTCACCTACGGCAAGTTCAGAGGAAAGATAAAATTCCCCGTCATGCTCAACGAAGAAAACATCTGGAACGGCCTGACCTACGCTTTCTGGCTGATTTACAGCGACAACAACGAATGGAACAACCGCCGTCCAAGCTATGCGGGCGGAGGCTACATCCCGAAATATGACGATTCGGAAAATCCGGCAAGAACACCTTACAACACTTATTCCGAAATTGATATCGAGATTGTGAAAGCCTCGAAACACTGGCCCAAGAGTTATTACAAATACCTGCGCTCCGACTACGAAACCGCCTGCGTTGAAGACGCAACACTGAACGACG
>CALGBV010000004.1 GCA_937884015.1 uncultured Bacteroidales bacterium | reverse complement strand
TAACGGTAATGTCTACGCTTTTGTGCCTAAAAAGTAAGTGGCAAGCAAAGGGAAGGGTGCTTTGGTGCTCTTCCCTTGAAATTCATAAAAACGGCATAAACGGCCATCAATAAAAATGTCAAGATAATACTCAAACATTGGGTATGAAATAATTGTCAGGGAAAGAATCTTTGAAATGAATTTTTTTTATCTTTGTAGCGAATTAAAAAAAACTAACTGTGGAAAGTATTAATAACCTATTAAATACACTCTTCGATGAGTGGAAAGAATCCCTGATTCAAGAATATGGAAATCAGCAAGAAGTCTTTTTTACAAGAGATGGGCTGATGTACAACAACATGTCTATTGAAGCCTCTGATTTGGCTTGGAAAAATAGTGACAAGCGTATCATGTTTATCCTAAAGGATCAGCCATCAGTTGAGAGTGACGATGATGCGCGGTTGTGGGTTAGGACAACTGTCATGGATAATGTCAAGGAGCAAAAGCAGAAGGAAGCCAACCGCACCTTGAAGACAAAATTCCTCAGAATTATTACCAGATTGTTTTGGGGATTGTACAACTCGAATAAGGAATGGCTGTGTTGGTTTGACGAAGCGAAAACCGAGAATATTATATCACTTGTCAACAATGTGCCATTTGCTTTTGTTGAGAGTAAAAAACTACAAGGGAAATCAAAAATAAATGACAAGGAACTAAGCGAACATCTGTCAAAGTTTGGTGCTTTTTTGCAACGAGAAATCGATATTCTAAATCCTAATTTTATTGTGTGTATGGGACAACCAATTTATGATTTTGTCCTAAAATTCTTCAAAGAAAAAGGATGCGTCACAAAAGTTTACCGAAATCTTCATGTTTATGAAGCAGAGAAAGAGAATGAAAAAGTAACAATTCTTTATTCAGGACATCCAAGTAGCCGTTCATCGGAACAGGCTATATATGATGGTGCAATGGAATGGTATCGTTACTATATTGACCCGAACTATGCTAAATTATGTAACAAATAATGAGTTTCTTAGCTTTCCTATAGCATGAAAAAACTGCATTTCATAAAAAGGTAAAGAAAAACAAATTTTTTGACTGATAAGTATTTTCCTCAAAAGTTTTCACTTGTGCCCATTTTCGGCACAAGCATCTTTTACTTTTGCTGCCGAAATCAAAAAAATACCGTAGATTATGGCATGCAAAAAAGAACAGAATGAGACTGTTGCCGACATCGAGGAACCGGCAACTGTAAAGGCAGACGACACAATCATTTCCAATATCGAACAAATAGTGAACATCGCTGTCGAAGAAAAACTTGGCGACAGTGTGTTTCAACAAGCCCAAGCGAATCTTGAGTTTGTGGCAAACCGACTCGGCATCAGCCAACGACAGGCATTGCTTTTCTCCTTGTTCGTTGAACTCAGCAATTACAAAAGAATTGACTCCAGCGACATCGCTTCGTTGACGCGGTGTCGAAGAGTGCGCGTCTTGTCACTGCTTTCGGAAGACAAAGCTCTTGTTGACAAAGGGCTTCTGGTTAAAAGAAAGCATGATGGAGAATCCGATTACTTCATTCCTTATGATGCGTTTAACGCCATCAAAAACAATGAAACATTCGAAAATCATAAGAAGCAACTCAATATAGACGATTTTTTCGAGGCAGTAATGGAAATGTGCGACTATGCGGAAAAAAATAATGAGAACTTTCAGGAAAGTGTTGATGAATTGGTTGATTCCAATATACATCTCGACTTCTGCAAGGCTTTTAGGAAGTATTTTTGCGTGGGCGATTCCGAAGGTGCGTTGTTTATGGTTTTCGCACATAAGTTAATTAATGAAGACGATGATGATTTAGGCGAATACGGCTGGGAGAAATATTTCTGCAAACGGCGTGTGCGAATTTTCCGAACCGAATTTGATAGGCGAAATTCATATCTGGTTGAAAACCATCTTCTTGAAGAGGCGGGGACGGATGGAATGCGCGACAATTATTACCATCGTATTACCAATCAGGCCAAAGATGAGTTCTTCGTTGGAATGGAAGGTCTGAAATGTGAGTCAAAGAAACAGAAGAACACAAAAGAATACACTTCAATAACTGAAAAGAAACTGTATTACAACGAAAATGAGGAGAAACAGATTGGGCAGCTTACAGACTTGTTGTCGTCACAGAATTTCAACCGAATACAGCAAAGGCTTACGGAAAGCGGTTTGCGCAAAGGGTTTGCCTGTCTGTTTTATGGAGCGCCAGGCACGGGCAAGACGGAAACGGTTTATCAGATTGCAAGAACGACAGGCCGCGACTTGATGGTAATAGA
>CALGBV010000003.1 GCA_937884015.1 uncultured Bacteroidales bacterium | reverse complement strand
CTAGGCGGCTTGCTTCCCGAAGTCAACAATCTGCTTGAGCAACAGGGAAGTCCCAAACGATACAAGAATTTGCTCGGCGTGACATTGGGCACAGGTTTCGGTGGCGGAATTGTCATCGACAAAGTTCTGCTCAATGGCGACAATTCCGCTGGCGGCGAGATCAACCGTTCCAGAAACATCCTTTATCCAGGCACCAGTGCTGAAGACAGCATCAGCATCCGCGGCGTGCGCCGTGTGTTTGCCCGCGAAGCAAAAATCCCATTCGAAGAAGCACCTGAACCTTTTGAAATCTATCAGATTGCCATGGGCATTAAAAAAGGAAACAAAAAAGCCGCACAAAAAGCATGGGATGAACTGGCTATCGTTTTGGCCGATGTGCTCGCCAACGCCATTTCATTGATTGATGGTGTCATTGTCATTGGTGGCGGATTATCAGGAGCTTGGCCAGTATTTATGCCAAAACTCATCGAAAAAATGAACGAACCTTTCAACGCCTTAAACAATCACCAGGTTTCGCGTATGGAAACCATAGCCATCAACCTGATGGAACCTGACGAAATGATTCGTTTCACCAGCAAATCCGGAAAGATGGTCAAAGTGCCGTTCAGCGACCAAGAAGTTTGGTACGACCCGAACAAACATATTGGAGTTGCCGTCACCAAACTTGGCACCTCATCAGCCGTTGCCATCGGAGCCTATGCCTACGCCATTCATCAATTGGGACTTATCAAGGCAGAAAACGAAAGACAAAACGAAAACAAATGAAATTCAGACATATAAATCGAGGCACATGCAGCCAAGCCGTCAATTTTGAAATTGAAGACGGCATTTTGAAAAACGTTGAATTCGAATACGGCTGCGATGGCAACACGCAAGGCATTTGCCGGTTGGTGGAAGGGATGCCTGTCGAAGAAGTCATCAAGCGTTTGGAAGGCATACGCTGCGGCTTCAAGCCCACCTCCTGCCCCGACCAGCTGGCTCAAGCTCTGAAAGAGGCCTTGGAACAGCTAGATTGAAACTTATGAATGGCTACGGAAACCTGTTTTCCGTAGTCATTCTGTTTTTTTGTCAACTTTATCTTCCCAGAAACCAGCGTTTTCGATATTCAATTCCTTCGGATTAAAGACAGGTTCCTTGCCTTCTTTTTTCTGCTTTTCGTATGAACGCAAGGCACGGAAAGCGATTCGCGAAAGCAGCAAAATGGAAACAATGTTGATCCAAGCCATGGCACCGACGCCAATATCGCCCAAATCCCAAATGATTCTGGCTTCCTTCAGCGAACCGAAAAACACAGCGAAAACCAAGCAGAAACGCAAAATCCAAATCAGGATCTTCTCTTTTTTGCCTTTGCCGAAAAGGTAAACCAGATTTGTCTCGGCATAATAGTAATAGGCCATAATGGTAGTGAAAGCAAAGAAAAACAATGCGACAGAAACAATTATTCCACCCCATTTTGCGCCCAGCAATGTTCCAATTGCAGCAGAAGTATAAGTAACGCCCGGCTCACCAACGGCAGCACCTTGTGCCGCAATCAGCAATTCACCGTTTGGGCCAAAAACATTGTATGTCTTTGTCGCCAAAATCATAACTGCCGTTGCCGAACAGACCAACAAAGTATCAATATAGACCGAAAAAGCCTGCACCAGACCTTGCTTAACGGGATGCGAGACTTTCGCTGCAGCCGCTACAATTGCTCCCGTTCCTTGACCTGCCTCATTTGAATAGATGCCGCGTTTCACACCCCAAGCAATCGTACTGCCTAAAATGCCGCCAAGAACTTCATTCAGTCCGAAAGCACTGCGAATCATGTCAGCAAAAGCAGCAGGAACGACAGAAGCATTGGAAATCAACACGATAACTGACAAAATGATATAAACAATGGCCATAATTGGTGCAACAATCTGAGCGACAGCAGCAATGCGGGTGACGCCGCCCATAATCACCAAGCCAATCAAAAAGGCAACGCCTAAACCAACCCACCATGCCTGAATGTTAAAAGTGTCAGCAAACGACAATGCAATGCTGTTGCTCTGAACAGGAGGCAAGAAAAAACCCTCTGCAATCACAGCAAAAATTGCAAAAACGATGGCTAACCATCTGCATTTCAATCCTTTTTCAATAAAATACGCCGGTCCGCCACGGAATTGTCCGTTATGGTCTTCCTTGAAAATCTGTGCCAGAGTGGATTCGGCAAAAGCAGTTCCCGCACCAAAAAAGGCGATAATCCACATCCAGACAATGGCACCCGGGCCGCCATAACCAATGGCCGTCGCAACACCGACAATATTGCCCGTGCCTACCCTGCCCGACAATGCCAAGGCAAAAGCCTGAAAAGATGAAATGCCCTCTTCCTGCGATTTGTCTTTGGCGAAAAGCAGGCGAATCATCTCGCGAAAACGGCGCACCTGCACGAAACGTGTTCCAAATGAAAAATATAAGGCTGCCGCCAGACATAGCACCACCAAAGCGGGACTCCACACACAGCCGTTGACAGTTTGAATGATGCGATCCATATAACTGATTTTTAGACCGCTAAATTACAATAATTATTTATTCAAAGTCAACAAAACCGTTACGAAACCATTAAAATTAATAATTTTCAAAGCATGACATGTCCTATTATCACGCTAACAATCAAATGATTCAGATTTTTTCAATCCAGTTTTCAATTTCCGAAATCCTTTGCTGATATTTGGCAATCTGCCCTTCAATGAAATCGTCACTGTATTTACGGTCGCAAAATCCGTTGCCACGGGCCACATATTCGTCGTCTTCAAGCGAGTCGAAAACTTCAAGATAGTTTTCCAAATACTGACGGTTTTCGTCCAGCAAACGTTTCAGTTCTTCCGCATCGGCTTCAAAAGTCTCGCCTGTTGTGAATGTGTATCTCATTTTCAATCCGTTAGAGCGTTGGATAAAAGGCATCCTCGATATGTTCTATTCTTTTTTCCTTTCCCGAAAGGACGATGGAAACAATGTCGAAACGTGTTTCAACATCCAAATCGTGCTGAATGATGTAGGCATCAGCCGACTTGATGATGGATTTCTGCTTGGCAGGCGTTACGGCCAAATCAGGCTCGCCAAACTCGTCGGTGGCACGGGTCTTCACCTCGACAACGACAAGCATATCACCATCTTTCGCCACGATATCGAGTTCAAGATGGCGAAAATGCCAGTTGCGGTCAAGGATTTCGTAACCTTTATTGACAAGGTATTCGGCTGCAAGGTCTTCGCCGATTTGTCCGAGTTCCTTATTGTGCGATTGCATGACGCAATTTGTTAATCCTTCTGATTTCTTTCCTTCACAATATCTTCCTGCTTGTCTTTCGGCATTGGCGCGTATTGGAAGAATTCCATCGAATAGTTGGCGCGGCCTGACGAGAGGTTGCGCAAAGCCGTAGCATAGCCGAACATTTCCATGAGCGGCACGAAAGCATCAAGTTTCTGCGAACCCTTACGGAAACGTCGCATGGCTTCGATGCGGCCACGACGCTTGTTGAGGTCGCCCGTCACATTGCCGATGTAATCATCTGGCGTGTTGATTTCGACCTTCATCATAGGCTCAAGCAGCACTGGGCTGGCTTTCATAAAGGCCTGTTTGAAACACATTTGGGCGCAAAGCTGGAAGGCCATGTCGCTTGAATCGACGGGGTGAGAACTACCATCGACCAAAACGCATTTCACGTCCACGACTGGATAGCCTGCGAATGGACCCTTGGCCATGGCTGCTGCAAGACCTTTCTGAACCGAAGGAATGAATTCCTTTGGAATGACGCCACCCTTGGTGATGTCGACAAACTCGAAACCTTTGCCCGGATTAGGCTCGAAACGGATGACGGTATGGGCAAACTGACCCTTACCGCCTGTCTGCTTCACGAAGCGATAATTACACTCAAACGGAGCCGTGATAGTCTCGCGGAACGAAACCGAAGGTGCGCCAACGCTGACCGGCACCTTAAATTCTTCCTTCAGACGGTCGACAATGATTTCCAAATGCAATTCGCCCATGCCGGCGATGATGGTTTCTTCCGTCTCCTCATCGAAATGCGCACGGAACGATGGGTCTTCGTTGCAAAGTTTTGCCAAAGCCTCGCCCAACTTGTTGCGGTTTTTCTTATCTTCGAGATTGACTTTCATTTCGATAACCGCTGGAGGAATATGAATGTTTTCCAACATGACCGGTGCCTTTTCGTCGCACAAGGTGTCGCCCGTGCGCGTGTATTTCATACCAACCAAAGCAACGATTTCGCCCGGACCAGCTTCCGAAATCTCTTCGCGTTCCTTAGCCTTGATGCGGAAAATGCGGCCTACACGCTCGTCCTTGCCTTTGTTGGTGTTGCGCACGCTCATGCCGTTCACTAATTTGCCGCTGAAAATACGGATGAAAGTCTGCTGACCGACATACGGGTCGTTGATGAGTTTGAAAGCCAAAGCCGAGAAAGGCTCGTTTTCGGAAGGATTTCTCTGGATAGTCTTTTCCTCATCGCTCGGGTCGTGGGCGATGACCGTTCCCAAATCTCTTGGCGAAGGCAGATAATCGACGATGGCATCCAAAAGGAGCTGAATACCTTTGTTTTTATAGGCAGAACCGCAAAGCACAGGCACCATCATCAATTTGATGGTGGCCTTACGGATGGCTGATTTCAGCAAATCCAAAGGAATTTCCTCATCGGAAAGATAAAGCTCCGCAACATCGTCATCGACATCGGCAACATGCTCGATGAGGTTGTGGCGTGCTTCTTCGGCCTGCGCCATCATGGCCTCCGGAATCGGGCCGACGATGCGTTCCTTTTCCTTGAAAATCACCGAGTTCATGTTGACCAAGTCAATCATGCCTTCGAAAGTGGCTTCTGAACCGATTGGCAGATGCAAAGGCACGGCATTGGCACCAAGATATTTATTCATCTGGCTGACGACTTCGTTGAAATCGGCACCCGTGCGGTCCATCTTGTTGACGAAAGCAATACGTGGCACGCGGTATTTATCGGCCTGATTCCAAACGGTTTCGCTCTGAGGCTGCACGCCGCCAACGGCGCAAAACACAGCCACCATGCCGTCGATGACGCGAAGTGAACGTTCCACTTCGACTGTGAAATCGACGTGACCGGGAGTATCTATCAAGTTGATTTGATGGTCGTTCCAGTGCGCGGTGATAGCTGCCGAAGCAATGGTGATACCACGTTCCTGTTCCTGTTTCATAAAATCCATGGTGGCTTGTCCATCATGCGTTTCGCCCAACTTGCGGTTGACACCCGTGAAGAAAAGGATACGTTCAGAGCAAGTGGTCTTTCCTGCATCGATATGTGCTGCAATACCGATGTTCCTAAGTTTCGAGATATTCTGACTCATTATTTATTTATTGATTTTCAAAAAGATAGTCCGAAACTCAACTCGTGAATTTCAGACTGCAAAGATAGGAAAAATAAATGAACCTTCCGTTTGCTGCGAAAGTCAATCCAACATTTTGGGCAAATCCAGTTTGTAAATCATGGAAGATGAAGAGCATTTTTTGCACATAAACATGAGCATGTAAATTGGCGGATGACACTTTTCCAAGGTAAAAAAGCCCATTTTATGACACTTTTCCAAGATTTAATGTGCCCGTTTTGGCAGTAATTAAAGACATGTCAGGACCAATCCATCCCGCCTTTAATCCCAAATGCAATTCACGAAAATGGCGAAGGAAAATGTTTCCTTTTAACCACGAAGGCCACGCCATCAATATTTAGAAACAATCTTTTGGTGGCTTGCAATATTAAACAGAGTTTCAAATGTAAATAAATATTCTATTATGTTATCATTAATCTTAATTGGTAACATAAACATAATATTTTCATTTTCATGCGAATAGAATGGATTGATTGTCCAATCTTTTTGATTATCATCATAATACACATAATCAACCGGAACAACAACCTCATTCAGCGTCACTCCTCGAATAATAGAAGTCGGGACAAGACTTTCGTTTTTTTCTGAATACTTCACGCCATCATGGATAATTTTTGACATGTTTCCACTTGAATTGACTAAAGCAGCGTCATTCCATACAATTTTTATCGTACTTTTTGATAAATTCGTTATGCTGAATAACAATCCCGTATGATTTCTTTCTGAAAAATCAATTTTGATATTTTCATCCTGAAACGACATTCCCAATTGTGGTTTGCTGTTAAACACTTCATCTGCATTACCATCTTTTTCAACATGAGTTAATGATAAACTCCACGCATCCTTTTCAATCTGATAATAACTATGATACTTTATCTGTTCTTTTGTTTGAACATTTTCCAAATAGTAAGTTGGAACAATATGAATAAACGAAGTGTTGTTTTC
>CALGBV010000002.1 GCA_937884015.1 uncultured Bacteroidales bacterium | reverse complement strand
AAATTTCCGTAATTTTGTCCTCTGATAATAACATAGCGTGCCTTTTTTGTATTGTTTTACTTTTACACTACAAATATACAAAAAAAATCGCTATGTTATTCTTTTTCAGTAAGTTATTTTATATCGAACTCACGTTAATATAGGCAAGATTCCATTGACGAACGCGGAACTGGTAAAAGCTATTTTCCTAAGTAGGAACAACGGCATTGACGAACGTTATCAACTTGAAATTTCAACACAATGGGACGATATTGAGAAAGAACTCCACGATGAGAAACTTTGGTATTTTGTCACAAACAAAAAAGCCGAAGATTTTTCTACACGTATTGAATTGTTATTCGATTTGATGGCCAGTAAGACAGATGCGGATAAAGAACGCTACAGGACATTCTTTTGGTTCATTGAACAATCAAAATCAAACGATTACAAAGAAAACAAGATTGAACTTTGGAAAAAGGTTGTTGAAACCTTCCAACGGATTAAAGAATGGTATAACGATTCGGAATTGTATCATAAGATTGGTTATCTAATTTCGGTCGACCAATGTTCTCTGCAAACTTTAATCGAAGAATCCACCCAGAAAGGCAAATCCGATTTTAAGTCGACACTCAATGAATACATTGCCGATAGTATCAATTTCAATAAAGATTATTGTGATTTGTCATACGACAACAAAAGCGACTACCCAAGCATCGGAAAACTTTTGCTTCTTTTCAACGTGGAAAGTGTTTTCCAAAACGGTGACAAATCAATGCGGTTTCCATTCAACAAACACAAAAACAAAAAAGGCGGATGGTCTCTTGAGCACATCCATGCGCAGCAATCGGAAGGTTTGAACACAAAAGCATTGTGGAACGAATGGCTTGACCGGCATGTGCAATCTTTGAGAAACATTGACCTGACAAAAAATGCAAAACTAATTGAAGAAATTGAAAGTCGCGACAAAGAAAATACCACCGAAGAACAATTTAACACATGGTTTGAAAAGGTTATTCAAGCATTGAATTTGGAGCAAAACATTGACTATATTCACAAGCTTTCAAACATGGCTTTACTAGGAACATTTGACAATTCGGCGTTGAATAATTCAACCTTTGACGTTAAACGAGATAAAATCATAGAAATGGACAAAAACGGTGACTACATTCCTATTTGTACGCGACGTGTTTTCCTGAAGTATTATACTCCTTCTGGCGAAAACCAGCTTCATTTTTGGGGTGAAGCCGACCGTGATGCTTATATCGATGCGATGAACGAAATTTTAAAGCCTTATTTATCAATCATCAACAAACAAATCTAAGATGGAAACAAACCAATATACATTTCGAAGCCTATTCCAAGAAATAAAGGAAATAGAAATACCAATTATCCAGCGAGACTATGCACAAGGTCGCGAAAACGATAAGGTCAATCGTGTCAGGGAACGTTTTTTGGATGCAATTTTCGATGCTTTGAACAACAAAAAAACGCTCACACTCGACTTCGTTTATGGCGAAGTTGAAAATGGCAAACTCATTCCTCTCGACGGACAACAACGTCTGACCACATTGTTCTTGTTGCATTGGTTTGTTGCAAAAAAGGAAAACATTGAAGAAAACGATTATGAATATTTAAATCACTTTTCCTATTTCACCCGTCCGAGTTCACGGGATTTTTGCAAGAAATTGGTGAAACACACACCTGCTTTCAGCACGACAATTTCAGAAGAATTGAAAGACCAATCGTGGTTCCAATATCAATGGCATAACGATCCAACCATCAAAGGAATGTTGGTAATGATTGATGCTATCAATAAGAAATATGGCAATTCTTCTAATTTATGGAAACAATTGGAAAACATCACCTTTTATTTTTTACCAATTTCTGATATGGGTCTTACTGATGAATTGTATATTAAAATGAATTCACGAGGCAAACCGCTAACTGAATTTGAACATTTCAAGGCAGAATTCGAGGGGATGATTAAAGAGTATGACGAAGAAATGTCAAAAGAATTCAATCGTAAATTCGATTTGGATTGGACTGACATGCTTTTCCCGTATCGTGGCGAAAACGAGATAATAGACGATGAATTTATGCGCTATTTCTTCTTTGTGAGCGATATTCTTTGCTATCAACAGAACATTCCGTTAGAAAAAGATCCGTTCAAATTGGCAAGGATGCTTTATGGCAAGGATAATCCGAAAGCGAAAGACAATCTTTCTTTTTTGAAGTCATCATTTGATTGTTGGTGTAATTTCAATATTGATGAATTCTTTGAATCAACTTTCGCTAACAACACATACGAAGCGGGTAAGGTGAAAATATATCAGGAAAATCTGAATATATTCAAACAATGTTGCGATGATTATGGTGACGACAATGGCAGAAACCGTAAATTTCCGTTGAACCTGACTTTGTTGTTATTTGCAGTCGTCGTTTACTTACAAAACAAACAAAATGTTCAAGGAAATGATTTCAAGCGTCGCATCCGAATTGTAAGGAACTTGATATGGAATTCACGTGATGAAATTCGCGCCGATGGTCAGAGAAACAACATGCCGCAATTGTTGGCTGAAACGGAGGTAATAATTCTGAAGGGGACAATTCCAACAGGCATTGGCTATAATAAACGCCAAAAAGAAGAAGAGCAAGCTAAAATAGATTGGTTGCCTTCTAATTTAGACAAGCAAGATGCCTTGTTCCATTTGGAAGACCATTCACTTTTGTATGGCTGCATTGCTGTTGTCGGGTTGGATAACTTCGCCAATTTTGATAAGTTCAGAGAACTTTTCAACAACTGTAATTGGGATTTGGTTTCACGAGCGTTACTTGCAAAAGGTGATTATTCACAAGGGGTTGGTTGGCGTTGGCAATTAGGAACAGAGAACGATTCAACTTGGGAAGATTTATTACATCCGTCCAACCAGCGTACAGGATTTGAAGTCCATACCAAAGCAACGTTAAATGCCTTGTTATCATCATTGACAAAAGTTGATGAACCTAATCTTCAACAAATAATTGACAATTTTTTAAGTGATGAAAACACACAAAAAGATTGGCGTTATTATTTTGTAAAGTACAATGACACGATGTTGTCATACACATTCGGTTATTATTATACTTATGATGATGGTGATTATCATATTTTGAGAATGCATACTAAAGAACGTCTTAGTGGAAGGAACTGGAATGTGTTTATCTTGGCTTTGTATTACCAAATGAATGAGGAATATAATCTTGGCGATTATGCTTATCAAGGTGATTGTCTTATGCTATCAGACACTTTAATGTTAGATTGTGAAAATGATAAGTATATCTTGTATGAATATGAAAAGAAAAAAGACGAATGGAAGGAAAAGCAAGAGCTCCCTATCCCGCAGCAAGATGGCATTGACACGCAAGATAGGATTGAATGGATGAAAAATGAATTGAAAAAACTGGGATATTAATCTTATGCCCACCACCTTCCTCTCCAACTCCGCCCACTACGCCCGCGTCCTCGCCCACTGCGCCGATGTGAAGCACACGCTGTGGATTGGCACCGCCGACATCAAGGATGCCTACATCGAGATGAAAGGCGAGAAAATGCCATTCCTGAAACTCTTGGCACAACTCATCCGAAAGGGTGTTGAGATACGGCTTATCCATGCCAAGGAACCAGGGCCTGCCTTCCGCGAGGATTTCGACAAGTACCCTGCCCTATTCGACGGCTTGGAGCGTGTGCTCTGTCCGCGCGTCCATTTCAAGATGATTGTCTTCGACTGCAAGGAAGTCTACATCGGAAGCGCCAACCTTACTGGAGCCGGAATCGGCATGAAAGGCGAAGGAACACGCAACTTCGAAACGGGCATTCTCACCGACGACCCAACGATTGTCGAACAAGCCATGAACCAATTCGATGAGGTTTGGATTGGCAAGATGTGCAAAGGCTGCAAACGAAAGGAGTTTTGCGGCGACCCGATTGCATAGAAACCGCTTTTTTTTCAGCAAAACGAACTTTCAACGGAGGTATGCCCGCAAATAGCACACCTCTGTTTTAGTTTTGCAGCCAGTATTAACGCTATAAACTTATCATTATGAACACAGAAATCAGCAGGGATTATTATTTCGTGTTGTTTCCCAATGAAGATGGCTGCAACTATCCTATCGAATTTTCCATCACCGATTTGCTTGAGTCTCAACTTGACGATGACTATTCAAAAGAACAGAAACTCTCCATCATTGACGGCTTGATTCTCGACATTCAGGATTATCGGAAGAAAATTGAAGAACAAGAACAATAAAAACATAATGCACTATGATAGAACAAAATAACAGAAAACGCTATCGTCACAACGAAGACTTGTTGTTTGAAGAACTCAGCGGAGCTGTCGAGACCATCGATGCCGTAGCCCATGCCACGGGAAAAACCTTCAACCAAGTGTCGAGCGTATATCACTCGCAAGCCATCAACCGCCTCACTGAGATTCTGATTGATGCCGGAGATGCTTTCGACTGGAATGTAGAAGACATCAAGACGTTCATTTCCGAACAGATGTCAAATCATCGCAAATGGTGCTACGACAACCAACCGCTGAAGGTGGAAATTGAAAGACAAGAGTGATTTTTCGCAAAAGAATGTAAAAAAAACAGAAATATGATGTATGTTTGCAGTTCGCATTTTCCCACCGACTTTCGTTAAAGGATTTTGCGGAAGAGTACCGAGTGGAAAATAACAGAAAATAATAAAGAATAGAAGTTCATAATAATTGTAAAGTAATGAAGAGAAATTATTACATCGCTGGTTTTACATGGGATGGTGATAGTCAGTTAGACCGTTTCAAGGAAGAACATATATGGGAGAACGGCTATGACGAAAAGTACAAAGACGTTTACAATACTATGCGCGTGGGAGACCACATGGCTCTTAAATCAACTTATGTTAAAAACAGCAAATCGTATTTGAGAATATTTTGTACGGGAGTGATTAAAAAAATTCATGCCGACAAAATGAGAGTTGAAGTTGATTGGAAAGAATGCCGTAAAGATTTAACAGACATTACTTGGTATGCAAATACACTTTGCAAAATTGACAATGAAGAACATATTAAACGAATTTTCAATATGGATAATCACGAAGAAACAAAACAAGATTTGGCCGAGCTTTTAACAACCAACTACAATCTCATCCTCACCGGCGCTCCAGGCACGGGGAAAACATATCTGGCAAAGCAAATCGCACAACAAATTGCGGCACAGAACACATATAATCCTAAAGAATTGCTTGAACAAATCATTGGGCGGTTCAAACACAGCGATGAAGAAACAAAAAGATTAAATGAACTCAGAGCCGTTTTCCTCAAACGTTTTCCAAAAGAAAAATTGAAAGACTTGACATTGGAACAATATTGCATAGGAGATGGCGGTAAAGATAATTTTTGCTGGTGGATAGAACGAGGATTGACAGCTTTGGGTAAATATTTTCCGGGTTCATCAAGGTCATATTTGGTGTATAGAAATAAAGAATCGTTAGATTACGTTTTCACTGGCTTTTTAAAGAATAAGAAAAAGGATTCTAATACAAATATTACTAATGAATCTCTCATGAAAGAATTGGCCTCGGAAATCAGTGAGTGTGTTGAAAAACAAAAAAATATTCATAATTATCTTGGTGATTCTTTCTTACTAAAAATTCTTTCAACATATTACCCCAATGATTTTTTTCCAATCAACAGTAAGACGTATTTGGATAATGTCATTGATTTATTTGGTTTGGAAAATCAGAAAGACATTTTGGATAAGAATAAAGTCGTATACAATTTTTATAAAATTGCATGTAAGGATAGAAAAGATATCACTGTTGATGAATTTGCGTACATCTTATACTCCAATTTCGACTTAAAGACAGGCGAGGCTGTAGATTCTTTAAAGCAACGTGATTCAAAAGAGGATTATGGTTTTGTTCAGTTCCACCCTTCATACGATTACACTGATTTCGTAGAAGGACTTCGTCCTATTCAAGATGAAAATGGTAATGTTGGGTTTGAAAGAAAAGATGGTGTGTTTAAGGAATTTTGTGTTAAAGCATTGAATAATCCAAATAAAAACTACGTTTTCATTATCGATGAAATCAACCGTGGCGAAATTTCAAAAATTTTCGGCGAACTTTTCTTCTCCATTGATCCGGGCTACCGTGGAGAAAATGGAAAAGTGCGTACACAGTATGCAAATATGCAAACAGTGCCTAATGATTTTGATGACAAGTTGGGTATTACTGATGATAATAATTTCGGACATTTCTTTGTCCCCAAAAATGTTTATATCATTGGCACGATGAACGACATCGACCGCAGCGTGGAAAGTATGGACTTCGCTTTCCGCCGTCGTTTTGCGTTTAAGGAAATCAAGGCGGATGACAATATTGAAATGCTTGAAGAATTGGGAGAATTGAAGGACGAAGCTATTGAACGAATGAAACGATTGAATGCTGAAATTTCAAAAATCGAAGGACTTTCATCAGCCTACCACATCGGAGCTGCCTATTTCTTGAAATTGAAAAATTATGTGAGTGATGCTGATGGCGGATTCGAAAATCTTTGGAATAACCATCTTGAGGGCTTGCTTCGCGAATACCTCCGTGGTTCGTTGAACATTGAAGAAAGTATTGCTAAATTGGAAGCCGCGTACAACAATGAGTCGCCTGAGAATAACGGATAACCACGATTGGATTTATGTCGGTCAATCTGCTAAAGCCGACCTGAAGAATCTGGAACGGATTGCCAATGTGCCAATCTCAAGATTGTCATTTGACGACAATCCCAATTTGCTGTTGTTCCCCTGCGACTTTTCTTCATGTGAGGATAAAATCAGCGAGTCGGAAATCATTTCGCTGAAGGAAGAAAACATCAAAACGGGAAACATTATGGGCTTCGTTGGCGTGAACGAAACTCAATTGGACATCTGTTCCCGTTTTGACAAACAGAATACAGACGACTATTTTCTTCATTATATGTTGCAGAAAGTGTTTAGTATCAATATTTTCGATATTAAACATTCATTGTCAAAAGAACCTATTTTTGACTTTCTGCTTTATTTGTTTCCTCACTTTCTTAAAAAAGCTTTGGCACAAGGGCTTTTTAAGAAGTATAAGCGAAATGAGTACAACGATGCCAATCTCAAAGGGCCTATCGACATTAGCCGGCATTTGCGCCAGAACATCCCTTTTCGCGGAACCATCGCTTATTCTGCCCGCGAACACAGTTACGATAACGAGGTGACGCAACTCGTCCGACACACCATTGAATACATCAAACAAAAAGAACAAGGCCGTATTATTCTGACCAACGATGATGAAACCCGGAATTGCGTTTCCCAAATAACGATGGCGACACCTTCCTACTCATATCTAAGTCGTCAACGTATTATTTACGATAATTTACGTCCGCTCAAACATCCTTACTTCACGGAATATACTCATCTGCAAAGGCTTTGCTTGCAGATTTTGCGTCACGAAGCCATCAAATTCGGAATGGAAAAAGACAAGGTTTATGGTGTGCTATTCGATGGAGCCTGGCTTTGGGAAGAGTATTTAAACACCATTCTAAAGGAATGCGGATTCAAACATCCTCAAAACAAAAAGTCGAAAGGCGGTTTGCCAATGTTTGAGAAACCTCAAGCTGACGACTCATTTTCTGATGGCGAGCAAATTGATAGAAATTCTCGAAAATTATATCCTGATTTCTGGAAAGACAATTACATCATTGATGCGAAATACAAACATCTAAATCAAGGAGTTAGTCGCGAAGATTTGTATCAGGTGGTGACCTATATGTATTGCAGGAAAGCGGAAAATGGCGGCTATATTTATCCTTTTGAGCAACAATCCAAGCCTCAAAAATTCAAATTAGTAGGCTATGGAGGAACCTTGTCGGTCATCCCGTTTCATGTGCCGCAATCGGCGCAATCATGGAAAGATTTCATGACTGTGATACATGATTCGGAGAAGCAATTAAGGATGGTATTCTGACATACGCGCCGATAACATCGTTGAACAACTCATTGACCTATTCGACAAGGTTTGGATGGACAAGTATTGCAAAACCTGCAAACAACGCTTCTACAGGATCGCCGCCTGCATTTACATTGGCATACCGACAGCCGTCTTTGTTCTATGCATTATTGGAGCGATATTATTTCTTATCGGCTACGCTGTTTATTGTCTCTTGAATTAACACAGACGAATCTCCTTGATTATACTCTTGATGATGACTATAAAGAGCAGAAACTCTCAATCATTGACGGCTTGATTCTCGACATTCAGGATTATCGGAAGAAAAACGAAGAATAGCCTTGCCGAACTGAACAGCCCGAAGGACAATCTTGCCAATAAATTTTTCAACCTGTTTCCCTCAAATTCCATTTCATTTTCGTATGTTTGCATCAAACTATGAATTGAAGGCATTTTCGTCTTCTTTTTCAAAGCTAAACACCTAATTCATAGCGCAAAGTTCTTGAAAACAAAAAAAGCGAAAGATATGGTAGAGTTTAAGATTGAATACCTTCCCGCAATTAACTATTCGTTGGCAAACAACAGGATTGCAATCTGTCAGTCAATTGAAATCGGCAACAACTCTGACGAAGATTTACATAACGTCGTGGTCGAATGTTCCGGCGAGTTCTTCAACCCGACACGTTCCAATGCCGTCAGCGTAATCAAAGCGGAAAAATCGGTCAGGCTGCAAGGCATCGACTTGCAACCCATTCCGGAGAAGGTCGCTTCCATCACGGAAAAAATGCTGACCACTTTCAATGTGAAGATTAAGGCCGACGAAAACGGTGAGAATTGCAGTACGGAACTGTTCTCAAAAGACTACCAGATCGAAGTAATGCCTTACGACCAATGGCTGGGCACCAGCATTCTGCCGCAATGTCTGGCTTCCTTTGTGTTGCCCAACCACCCTGCCATCAGCAACATCGTCGTCAAGGCCGCGCAGATTCTCAAGAGCTTGTCAAAATCATCGTCATTCACCGGTTATCAGTCGGGTAACAGCAATGAAGTCAGGAAACAAATTGCCGCCATTTACGGAGCCTTACACGCCGAGAAAATCGTCTACCGTCCAATACCGGCTTCATACGAAACTGTAGGACAACGCATTACACTACCCGACCAAGTCCTTTCCTCCAAGCTCGGCAATTGCATCGAACTGACCTTGCTTTTTGCCAGCGTGCTCGAAAGCGTAGGCATCCATAGTGGCGTCGTGCTTCAGACAGGGCATGCTTATTTAGCCGTTTGGCTTGTCGACGATTGCTGCCAATACAGTGTCTGCGACGACGCGTCCTTCATCGAAAAGAAATGTGCCGAAGGCATCGACGAGATGTTAGTCATTGAATGTACGCAAATTACGGAAGAAAAAACTTCATTCGAAGACGCACAGCAGATTGCAGAAACAAATCTGGCCGACCTCAGCAAGTTTGAGCTTTTTATCGACATCCGACGTTGCCGCCTTGAACGTATTCTTCCCCTCCCACTAAGAGCCCAAAACGATGGCACCTGGGAGATTGACACCAACGGCGTTCAGCACGATGAGTGCGTTCTCGATGTGAAAGAACATTCGCGCTACGACCTCAGCAAAATCATCGAAAGCAAGCGCGAACTCACCAAAATGGACATTTGGGAAAGGAAACTCCTTGATTTTTCGCTGCGCAACTCCATGCTGAATCTGTATCTCCGTCAAAGAGCCATTCAATTTATTTCGTTCGACGTGAATCTCATTGAGGATTATTTGCACGATGGCAAAGAGTATGTCATCATGCCAAAACCCAATGTGGAAATCAAGTTTCCGACCGAAGAAAGGCTCATCCGTTCGAAGCTGCTGCCCGAGTTGCACGAACTCATTCTAAACGATATCGAGCATCACACGCTTCATTCATACCACACTGAATCAGAGACGCGTAACATACTCAAACACATTTACCGCGCCTCTCGAAACGTCATTGAAGAGACTGGCGCCAACGCCCTTTATCTTGCCATCGGAACATTGAGATGGTTCGAGACCGAACTCAGCGAAACTCCACGTTACGCCCCAATCTTGATGTTGCCTGTCGATATAGTTTACAAAAAAGGGAATTATTTCATCCGAAAAAGGGACGAAGATGTAGTCCTGAACATCACGCTGATTGAGTTCCTTCGCCAGAATTTCGAAATCAACATTCCCGGATTAGATTCTTTGCCCAAAGACGAG
>CALGBV010000001.1 GCA_937884015.1 uncultured Bacteroidales bacterium | reverse complement strand
ACCCACGAAATCAACATCTTGCTCCAACAAAACAGGAATCGATTGTTCCTGAATCGGCATAGGATTTTCAAACCCCAGCTCCTTTATAGCCTTCAACAGAGCGGGATTCAATCCAAAATCTGTAAATTGTGACATGAAATAATGTTTGTTGTTGATAAATAAGGCGGCAAAATTAGTAATAATTAGCGAATTACGATGTTTTTATTTCCGTTTTGACAAAAATTGTCGTTTTTAATCTTGCAAAATCCTTATCTTTGCTCCCCAATGAAAAACGGAATTTCCGCCATATTGTTTTCGCTGTTGGTTTTGGTTTCCTTTAGTTTTTGTAAAAGGAAACAGACTGATAATGAGCTGATAGCACCATCGGTTTCAATTAATGTCGACAGCATTTTTGCCGATTTGGAAACGAAAGATTTGGCAAAAAAACACAAGGCAGCCGATGTTTTTTTCACCAATCTGGCCAGATCGGGAATGAACGGCGTGGCTTTGTATGCCGAGCAGGGACAAGTGGTTTATAAGAAGGCTTTCGGTGTGCGCGAACTCAACCGTCGGCATCCTGATTCGTTGCGTGTCGACGACCAGTTCCAGCTTTCTTCCGATTCGAAAATGTTTACGGCTGAGGCAATTATGATTTTGTATGCGCAGGGCAAATTGGATTACGATGCCGATGTGCGGACTTATATTCCTGAATTTCCCTACGAAGGCGTTACGGTTCGGCATTTGCTGAATCACCGTTCTGGTTTGCCGCGTTACGATGCCATGGCCGATGAGTTCTGGCCCGACCGCTCCAAGCCTTTTTCCAACGAGGAATTGATTAAGATGCTTGTCAAACGTAAGCCTGAAAGATATGCTGCTCCCGATGTTACCTTTTTCTATAATAACATCAATTATGCCTTGTTAGCATCTGTCGTTGAGCGTGTTTCGGGACAGCATTTCGAGGATTTCATGCGCGAGAACATCTTTGAGCCGCTTGGCATGAATCGTTCGTACATTTATTCAATGCGCAACGATTCGGTGGTTTCGCTTTACATGAATTGTGATGTCCACGGTCATGAACTATACAGAAGTGGTCCCGTGAAGGAACAAAACGATTATCTGAACGGCGTGATGGGCGATAAAATCATGTTTTCGACGGTTGACGACATTTATAAGTTCATGATAGCTTTGGATTGTAATTTGCTTTTGCCCGATAGCATTCAGTGTGAGGTATTTAAGCCTGGATCCGATGAGTGGAAACGAGACGAAAACTATGGTTTTGGCTGGCGCATGAGCAAAAAACATCCTGGCGCGGTGTATCATTATGGTTGGTGGAAAGGCTATCGCAGCGCCGTCATTCGCAATGTGGCTCAAAACCGTGTCCTGATCATTCTGACCAACACGACCTACAATCTTCCCGGCGAGCTTCTTTGGGAATTTGTCACCGATTCGACTTATTGTAGTTTGCCCGAATCATCGTGGAATCCGAAAGTTGTGCGTTTCGAGTTCCAACAGGCTGCGGAGTGCGACGAATAAAAAAAGCCTTCCCCAATAGGAGAAGGCAAAAAAACATATTACCTTGTTAATTAGTCTTTTGTAACCAATTTGAAGCCGACGCCATGAACGTTTTGCAGTTCAACTTTCGGCTCTTCCTTGAAATATTTGCGAAGTTTGGTGATGTAGACATCCATCGAACGGGCATTTTCTTGTGAAACTTCGTTCCAGATCTTGCTCAGCGCGACGGGGCGTTCCAGAGTCTTGCCCATGTTTTCGCAAAGGAGGAGCAGCAAATCCGACTCCTTTGAGGTCAGTTTGATGTCTTGCTGTCCATTGGAAAGCAAATGGCGCGCGGCATCGAACGTG